>JBAXXU010000097.1:0-15888 GCA_037127735.1 Bacteroidota bacterium | reverse complement strand
GAGGAACAGAAACAGGTACTGGCTGGTGAAAAATATCCTTGATAAGGAATATGAAGGGGTGAGGCAGTTTATTTATGATTATAATATTAATGGCCTCGATAAAATGGAATCAAAAATCTCTGAAGCAAGAACAAGCATGGTAGAGAGCCTCAAACTTATCCAGGATGTTTACCGGAGAAAACCTGATCCATTCATGTACTACGTGCAGGTTGTGATGGAAGCAAAGTCAGACGAGCTCATAAATATTTTTTCAGAAGCATTCCCTGAAGAGAAAAGCCGTGTTGTACAGATACTTACAGAAATAGACCCTGCCAATAAGGCAAAATATGAAAAGATCAGCACAGCCAGTACTCCATAATATAAGGTTATGCTTGTAAAACTCTTCGTTCAAAACTATGCGCTCATAAGGGAACTGGACGTTGAACTCGAAAGCGGCCTGACTATCATCACCGGGGAAACCGGCGCCGGTAAATCAATTCTGCTTGGTGCTCTCTCCCTTATTCTTGGAACAAGGGCTGACATTACGGTACTTCTTAATAAAAATGAAAAATGTATCGTTGAAGGTACTTTCAGGATCGATGAATATGACCTTAATGAATTTTTCATTTCTAATGAGCTGGATTATGAGTCTGTTACTACTCTGAGAAGAGAGATTAACCCCTCCGGAAAATCACGCGCCTTTATTAACGATACACCTGTTACTATCAATTTACTGAAGGAACTTGGCGACAGGCTTATTGATATCCATTCACAGCATCAGACCCTTATGCTGAGTGATAATTCATTCCAGTTAAACGTGATTGATTCATTTGCAGGCACTGCTAAATTGAAAAGTAATTTCAGGCTGTCCTATTCAAATTACCGCAAACTGAAAAAAGAGTATAACGTGGTAAAAGAAAAAGCTGACAGGAATAAAGCTGATATGGAGTATTATCAGTTTCAGCTTGCCAGGCTTGAGGAAGCTAACCTGAAACAGGGTGAACAGGAAGAGCTGGAAACGGAACAAGAACTGCTTGGCCACGCTGAAGAGATAAAACTGGCCTTAAGCGGATCGTCAAATATCTTCTCAGGTGATGGATTGTCAATACTTTCCATGCTCAGGGAGGTTAAAATGAATATTGGAAAAATAAAAACATTCCTGCCTGGCGGAGAGAGCCTTCTTTCGAGAACCGAATCTTCATTAATCGAACTGGATGACCTTGCCGATGAGATAGAGAAACTCGCTTCGTCTATTGAAGCAGATCCTCATCGCCTCGCTCAGGTAAACAATCGTCTCGATATTATCTACTCTCTGATCCAAAAACATCATGTAAAAGATCTTAATGAACTCATTATAAGAAAAGAAGAGATAAAAGATCTGATTAAATCTATTGTTTCAGGAGATGAACGTATTGCAGAGCTGGAATCAATTCTTGAAAGAGAAGCTAACTCTTTGAAGATCATCTCTGATGAAATGTCGGAGATGAGAAGAGGTGTGTTGCCCGGTATAGAACTGAAAATTACGGAGTTGCTGAGACAGCTCGGAATGCCGAACGCGAAATTCAGGATATCACTTACCCGATCACAGGAGTTTACACCGGCAGGTATTGATCAGGCTGACTTTTTATTCTCGGCCAACAAACAGATTGTACCGGAGAACCTTGCAAAAATCGCCTCAGGCGGTGAATTGTCGAGGGTCATGCTTAGCTTAAAATCCCTGCTTACAAAGAATATTAATTTGCCTACCATTATCTTCGACGAGATAGATTCTGGCGTTTCAGGAGAAGTTGCTGACAAAGTGGGCCAGATACTTTCGGGGATGGGGAGATATATGCAGGTTATTAATATAACTCACCTCCCGCAGGTAGCCTCGCGTGGCACAAAACACTATCATGTTTATAAAGACGATACAGACGACTCAACATTTACACGTGTTAAATTGTTATCTAAGGACGAGAGAGTACTGGAAGTCGCCAGATTGTTGAGTGGCAGCGAAGTTACTGAAACGGCAATGAAAAATGCCCGGGAACTTCTTAAAGCTGCATTTAATTAATTGAATTATAATAAATTACATAGAGAGTTTTGATTAGTGCGATTGAGATAAAAATTAATCCTTAGCGCCATGATAAAAATAATCCTTCTTGTCATCTTTTACTTCACTTTCCCTCTGGTAATCATCTATATGTGCAAAAAGTGGTCAATCCTGAAAAAGTTAGGATCAATTGTTCTTGCGTATGGATTTGGACTACTTTTAGGAAGTATTGGCATTTTGCCCCATGGTAGTGATGCCTATCTTCTGGCCCTGCAGGGAAGGGCTGCATTACCAGATACAGAGATACAAGCGCTCCTCGCTGCAGGAACTATCAGTCAGGATGATAGTTATGTCAATTCAATTGCTTCATCTCAGGATATGCTTGTCTCCGTTATAGTACCGCTCTCTTTTCCTTTACTGCTATTTTCACTTAATATTAAAAGATGGCTCCGTTTTGCTAAAGAAGGTTTCATCTCTATGATACTGGCATTAATTTCTGTTGTGGTCATAGTCTCTTCCGGCTATTTTATTTTCAAGAATGTTGTCCCCGACACATGGAAAGTTGCAGGTATGCTGGTAGGGGTTTATACAGGGGGAACACCAAATCTTGTATCGCTAAAAGTGGCTCTTGGAGTTGACCCTAATCTTTTCGTCATGACAAGTACTTACGATATGATTGTTGGAGCCATCACAATTATTTTCTTTATAACTTTAGGTCCAAAAATATTCCGGGCAATCCTGCCTCCATTCAAACACCATGGAGATACTGAAGTAACAGATGAGATGATAGAAGAAGCAGAGAGTTTTGAAGATTTCTCAGGGATGTTCAGAAAAGGACGGGTAATTCCTCTCATGAAAGCACTATGTATGGCGCTTCTGATATTTATTGCCTCTTTTGGTATCAGTCTGCTTCTGCCAAAAGTTTCCCAGATGGTTGTAGTGATCCTTTCAATAACTACTCTTGCAATACTGGCATCCTTAATAAATTGGATAAACAAAATTGAAAAGACTTTTCAGCTTGGTATGTATTTCATTCTTGTATTTTCGTTTGCAGTTGCATCAATGGCCAATCTGGGCGTAATATTCAGCATTGGATTCCTTGGCTTGTTTGCATATATTTCCTATGCCTATTTCGGTACACTCATAGTGCATATACTTCTTTCTAAAATTTTCAAAGTTAATGCCGATGACTTCCTCATTACAACAACAGCCTTTGTCTTCTCTCCCCCGTTTGTACCTGTTGTAGCCGGCGCCCTTAAAAACAAGGATGTGATAATTACAGGCATTACAGTCGGTATTATAGGATATGTTATTGGAAATTATCTCGGTGTAGGCTTAGGATATTTCCTGAAGGGATTCTAATTGGGAATAATACAAAAAAAGCAGGGACATGCCATGTCATGTCCCTGCAATAATTTAATATAGAACAATTTCCTAGAAAAGGTAATTCAATCCGATTGAGAATCCGATATTGCCATCCTGCTCATTGAAAGCCTTGCCGCAGTCAATTGCAATTACAAAATTCTGGTTCATGGCAAGCATAATACTTACACCGGCGCTCTTATGGAACTTTTCAACTCCTGGTTTAAAGTAATCAGAGAAAATTTCTGTTTGGCCGTCTGAATTATATAAATTATAAAATGTATTTTCAAGACTAACTGGCTGGTTTTTGTTTAGGTCAATATTTTTTGTCACTCTTCCGAAATCAAAAAATCCGTTAAGACCAAGGTAACAGTCCTGCTTTAAGAATTTAAAATATACCGGTTTCCATCGAAGTTCTATGTTACCCATAAAGAAGGCATTACCAATAACCCTGTTCCACAGCACTCCTCTTAAAGTACTGTAGCCTCCCAACCCTTCAGATGAATAGCCTGTAAGCCTTGACGTAATTACCTGCGATTGATAGAAGAAAGGAGCATATCCCGATAACGTAGTCTGATATCCTAAACGGTAAACAAGAGCAAGATCATTCTCAATTAATGTAAAATACTGGCGATGCGTGATATATAGTTTTGAAAATCCCCAGTCATTCCCAAGGAACTTAGGAGCAACTTCCACTCCTATTTCTGACCAGAGACCTTTCATCGGGTTGGGCTTGTTATCGCGACTGTCCCAAATCAGACCTGCTTTGATTGTATTAACCCAGCCTCCCTTGGCCTCATCCAATGGAACCAATCCCAGCGCCTGATATCGTTCAAAAAGACCGGGTTGGTCAGTAACTGACGGCAATTTAACATCTTTTCCTTTGTTAAGTTTATCTATGTTGACTGAGCTGATTTCAAAATTCTGGAAGGCAAAACCAGCGCTCCATTTAAAATGTTCACCTGAAAGTTTTCCCTGGAAATCGTTCTTAAATCTGAACTGATTCCTTTGAAAACGGTAGAACATTCGGGTCTTGTAACCGGCTGCTTCTTCATCCATCCAATTTTCATTAAAATAAGATTCATAGCCGTTAAAGCCATAAAAACTATTTGCCTGATGGGGAAGATAACTAAGATCACTTGTCGATTCTACTCCGGGAATAAGATGATTCGATTCGTACATAAACCTGAATATACCGCTTCCTTTGGTATAACGTGATATTTCAGTATAAGTATGATCCAGATAATCAGGATATTTACTTCCATCGCCATAATTAAAGAATTCAGCAAGAGCTCCATACTGAAATCCGAGATCTGTGTCAAAGCTGATTGCCGGCAGCGCTCCCCCGAACTTCCATCCGGTTTTTACCTTTTTTTCCTGTGCCGATAGCGAAAGTGCAAGCATTGTTATAAGCAAAACTGAAAGGGTCTTTTTCATAAATAATAGTTTTGGTTCATAGCGATAAAGATAAAGAAAAATGGAAATATCAACCTAATTTTTTAATATTTGCTACCTTAGAAGCAAAATTTTACGACTAAATGCTTACCGGGTTACTTATTAAAAACATCAGGTGTCTTGTCCAGACTGAAGATATTCCCCAATCAAAAGTTTGCGGTATTAAAATGTCAGAGCTTAACACCATTATTGATGCTTTTCTTTATCTCAAAAATGGTTTTATCAACGACTTTGGTAAAATGGAAGACCTTGATATTCGCTATATTCTTGCTGAAAATCCAAAGGTAGAGATTATCGATGCCACCGGCAAATTGGTTTTTCCCTCATTTTGCGATTCACATACACATATTGTTTATGCCGGTAGCCGTGAGATTGAATATTCCGATAAAATACGCGGATTATCATACGAAGATATTGCAAAAAAAGGTGGCGGGATTCTTAATTCTGCAAAAAAACTTCACGATACATCAGAAGATGAGCTGTATAGTCAGTCTATTGTACGGGTGAATGAAATAATAAGTTTGGGAACCGGAGCTATTGAAATAAAGAGCGGCTATGGCCTTAATCTTGAAGATGAGCTTAAAATGCTGAGAGTAATTAGGAGAATAAAAAGTTCTTGTCTGATCGAAGTGAAGGCAACTTTTCTGGGCGCTCATGCGGTACCTGATGAATTCAAGAACAGAAGGGAAGAATACGTTGATCTTGTTATAAATGAGATGATACCGGTGGTGGCTTCGGAAGAACTGGCCGACTATATTGATGTGTTTTGCGACAGGGGTTTCTTTACCATCGAGGATACTGAAAGGATTTTAATGGCCGGTATGAAATATGGTCTTACCGCGAAACTCCATGCAAATGAGCTTGATTATTCAGGAGGGATACAGACCGGGGTCAAGTACAATGCTCTCTCAGTCGATCATCTTGAGTGTACAGGAGATGAGGAAATCAGAGTGCTTCTTGAATCTGAAACAATGCCAACTCTTCTTCCCGGATCAGCTTTTTTTCTTGGTATGCCAGATCCCCCTATAAGGAAAATGATTAATGCAGGTCTGCCTGTAGCGCTTGCTTCAGATTATAACCCGGGGTCTTCACCCTCAGGTAACATGAAGCTGATAATGTCGTTAGGTTGTATTAAGCTCAGAATGTTGCCTGAAGAGGTTATAAACGCTGTAACAATCAACTCAGCTTATGCTATGGGATTATCGGGAACGCATGGATCAATTGCAAAAGGAAAGGTGGCTAATGTGTTTATTACAAAAGAGATACCATCATACCAATTTATGCCGTATGCATTTGGCAGCAACCTGATTGAGACTGTGATACTAAAGGGAAAAATAGTACCCCCCAACCCCCCTAAAAGTGGGCTAATGCACTAAATATATGCGTATTACCCCCCATAGGGCGGCCAGAGGGGTAAAAAACAAAAATATGGTTAAATTTTAGGGTGACTATAAATGGTAAAGTCCCCCATTGGGGGGATTTAGGGGGTAAAAAAAGGGGGACAGCGGAGTATTTCTAACAAAGTATTATTCAATATATGGAGAAGAAGATAATAGAATGTGTTCCGAATTTCAGCGAAGGCAGGGACATGAGTATAATTAAACAAATAACCGATGTAATAGAATCGGTGGCAGGGGTGAAACTGCTTGATGTTGATCCCGGGAAAGACACTAACCGTACAGTGGTAACATTTGTTGGAGATCCGGAAGCAGTTTCCGAAGCCGCATTTCGTGCTGTAAAAAAAGCCTCCGAAGTTATTGATATGTCGAAACATCATGGCGAGCATCCCCGTATGGGCGCCACTGACGTTTGCCCGTTTGTCCCGGTGTCGGGAATAACCATGGAGGAGACGGTTTTATTGGCCCGCAAAGTTGCCGAACGTATTGGAACAGAATTAGCTATACCGGTCTATTGTTATGAGAATGCTGCCTTTAAAGATGAAAGAAAAAATCTTGCAAGTTGCAGATCAGGGGAATATGAAGGACTTGGTAAAAAACTTTCTGATCCTGCCTGGAAACCCGACTTCGGACCGGCTGTTTTTAATGAACATACCGGCGCTACAGCTGTTGGCGCCAGAGACTTTCTGGTAGCATTTAATGTGAATCTGAATACTACTTCAACTAGACGCGCAAATTCGATTGCTTTTGATGTAAGGGAGAAAGGTCGTATTATAAGGAATGAAAAGGGAGAGAACATAAGTGTACCGGGTACACTTAAAAGTGTGAAAGCCATCGGATGGTTTATTGAGGAATATGGTATAGCTCAGATTTCAATGAATCTTACAAATATCTCTGTAACGCCGGTTCATATTGCTTTCGATGAAGTATGCCGCAAGGCTGCTGACAGAGGAGTGAGAGTTACAGGCTCTGAACTTGTCGGACTTATTCCGCTTAAGTCGCTCCTCGATACAGGAAGGTATTTCCTTGCAAAACAGCAGCGCTCCAGCGGAGTATCTGATGATGAACTGATAAAGATCGCCATTAGATCAATGGGGCTTAATGATATTCATCCCTTTAAACCTGATGAGAAAATAATTGAATTTGTTATGGCTGAAAAAAATAAATATAGATTAATTGACATGAATCTCAAAGAATTCATGGACAAGACTGCTTCAGAGTCGCCTGCCCCGGGAGGAGGCTCAGTATCAGCATACATGGGAGCTCTGGGTGCATCTCTGGGCACAATGGTTGCTAACCTGTCGGCTCATAAGAGGGGATGGGATGACAGGTGGAAAGAGTTTTCAGACTGGGCTGAAAAAGGAAAAGCTATACAGAACAATCTTCTGCAACTTGTTGATGAAGATACAGCCGCATTCAACAAGATTTTAGAAGCTTTTTCACTTCCTAAAAAATCGGAAGAAGAAAAAGGGGTAAGAAATGCTGCAATACAGGAAGCAACAAAAAATGCCACTCTGGTTCCTTTTAAGGTAATGGAAACAGCATTTTCCGGTTTCGAATTAATTAGGGAAATGGTCGAAAAAGGAAATCCAAATTCAATTTCAGATGCAGGAGTAGGGGCATTAGCTCTCCGGTCGTGTATCAGGGGAGCTTTTCTGAATGTTAAAATTAATGCATCAGGGCTCCGGGATAAAGATTTTGTAACCATAATTATTACCAGAGGTGAGGATATAGAAGCGAAAACTATAGCTGCAGAGGAAGAAGTTCTTAATATTATTAATTCAAATATCAAAAATCGGTAATTATTTTAATCTAAAGTTAAAAAATAATAACTATTATATTTGTCATTAGAAATAATAGAATATATTAGCGCTTCGATTATTTACCTAAAAACCTAAACCAGATTGTATGAAAAAAATCCTTATGCTTTTTTCACTGTTGCTATTGACAGGATTTCTTGTTATGGCTCAAACGGTGCAAATTTCCGGGACTGTTAAAAGTTCCGAAGATGGCTTGCCTATACCAGGGGTGTCAGTTACTGTTAGAGGAACTACTCTTGGAGCGATTACCGATATGATGGGAAAATATGTTTTATCAGTACCGGTAAGTTCTCAATCACTTATGTTCAGCTTCATTGGCTTCAGGTCACAGGAAGCAACAGTAGCAGGTAAAACTACTATTGATATTACTCTTGAACAGGATATTTTCAAGGTTGATGAAGTTGTTGTTGTTGCTTATGGTACACAACAAAAACGCGATCTTACCGGTTCTGTTGCATCAGTGAAAGGTGATGCTATCAAGAGTGTTCCGGTACAGAGTTTCGACCAGGCACTTCAAGGGAAGGCTGCCGGTGTCGCAATTACAATGCCTAATGGAGTATTGAATAACCCTCCGGTTATCAGGATCAGGGGATACAACTCAATATCCGGAAGTTCTTCTCCGCTTATTGTTGTTGACGGTGTTCCTATCGCAAGTGGAAACTTTGGAGGAACAGCTGCTGCCAACGCACTTTCCGATATCAACCCTTCGGATATTGCTTCGATGGACATTCTTAAGGATGCCTCAGCAACAGCTCTTTATGGTTCACGTGCGGCCAATGGTGTTATTCTTATTACAACCAAGCATGGAACAGGGGGAAAGGCCAAAATTACCTATGATGGTTATGTTGGAGTTACTGAGCCCACCCACATTTTCGATGTAATGAATGCTGCTCAATACATTGACGAAAAGAATGCAGCAAGGGTCAACTATCTTGGCGCCGGAGCTGCTCCGATTACACAGCTGACAGATGCAAGCGGCAAACCTATTTCCACCAACTGGGCTGACAAAATTTACCAGAAAGGTTTTCAGCAGAGTCATGCATTAACTATTTCGGGTTCAACCGCAATGACCAACTATTTCCTTTCGATAGGTTATTTGGACCAGGCAGGTATGGTGAAAACTAATACCTACAATAGGAAAAATGCAAGGCTCAACATTGACCAAAAGGTGAACGATTATCTTAAAATTGGCGCAAATATAGCCTACACAACCGGGATGAACACCTCCCCTCAGGTAGGTGCAGACTATAACACAGGCACGATGGCACGACTTGCTTTTGTAATACCACCGGTTTTACCTGTTTATCAAAATGATGGAACTTTAAATATTTATCAGGCGGGAATCGGAGGAATGGGTGAACCTTTTGGTAATCTCGGTTATCCTAACCCTATTGTTGTTCTTGATGAAAGCTATTTCAGCACTGCAACCGACAGGCTCCTGTCAACTCTTTATTTAAGCATAACTCCATTTAAAGGACTGGAGCTGAAATCACAGTTCGGAATAGACAACCTGACATCAGAACAAAGCTATTATTGGAACCCGATAAATGGTGATGGACAGAGCACCAATGGTGTCGCAGGAGCTTCAAATCGAAAATTCCGCAGATGGAACTGGTCAAATACGGCCAATTATACCACCACCCTCGCTGAAAAATTCAATATCGGGTTACTTGCCGGTATTGAGGAACAACGTACCGCTGATAATTCATGGTCAGCCGAGAAATATAATGTCAATGACCCGTTCTTTAAAACCTACCAGGGTTCATGGACAAATGTCAGTATGGGCGGTGGTGGAATGGGTGAAAACTACTACCTGTCATATTTTGGTCGTGCCACCTTAAATTATAATAAGAAATATTTTGTTGAAGGTAGTGTTCGACGTGATGGATTTTCAGGTCTGGCACCAGGAAATAAATATGGTACTTTCTGGGGTGCATCCGCTATGTGGAATGCATCTAATGAACAATTTATCTCCGATGCGCTCGGATCACTCTTCTCTGATATACGTGTGAAAGCAAGCTACGGCCGCGTAGGAAATATTTCAGCAGTGGGTGATTTCAGTTCTCTGTTCCTATATGGATCGGGACTTTATGCTACGGCTCCTACACTTGCATTTACACAGGCAGGTAATGCCGATTTACAATGGGAAACAAGCGATAAGTATGATGCCGGCTTAAGTTTCAGTCTTTTAAAAGACAGAATTCAGGCTGAAATAAACTACTACTACAATAATATAAACGGCCTTGTCCTTTCTGTGCCTCAGTCACCTTCAAAAGGTATTCCGGGAAGTACAATTCCAGCTAACGTAGGCTCGATGTATAATACAGGTGGTGAAATATCAATTACTTCTTATAACATTTCAAAGCCAAATTTCTCGTGGACCACAACGTTTAATTTTAGTACATTGAAAAACAGGGTGACTGCCCTGGCTCCAGGGGTGGATGAAATCCTTGGATATACCGGAGGGCTTGAAATTACAAACAAGACTGTAGTAGGCAAACCGGTTGGAGGTATATTTGTTGTTGAGACCCGTGGTGTGGATCCTGAAACCGGAAGAAGAATCTTTGTGAATAGTGCAGGAAAAGAAGTGGAATTCTACTATGAGAATTCTGGATCTGCCAGGTGGAAGTACAAGGATGGTTCGGGAGATGCACCGGCAATTAGCCAGTCATCCGATGGAAAAATTATGGGGTCAGGTATTCCAAAAATCTTTGGAGGTCTCGATAATACCCTGACTTACCATAGTTTTGATTTTTCACTTAACCTTACATATTCCCTTGGATTCGATATCTACAACGGAACAAAAGCAGGTCTGAGGGACCAGAGATGGTGGAACAACTCTGCTGAGGTGGCTGAGACATACTGGAAAAATCCGGGTGATATAACTGATATTGCAAAACCTTTCTGGGGTGATAATATATCAAACGGGCATAATTCACTTCCTCAATCATCGTTGGTAGAAAAAGGCGATTATATGAAGGTAAGGAACATTTCTGCAGGTTATACATTCAGGAAACTCCCATCTGTTACCAATATTGAGAGTATCAGGGTTTATGCCCAGGTATTTAACCTGTATACTTTTACCAAGTACACCGGATCCGACCCTGAAATATCAAGTAACGGCGACAGTAACCTTTCACCGGGTTGTGACAGGAACTCTGCCCCGCAGGCAAGAACTTTTACAATGGGTTTAAGCATTAATTTTTAATTTAATAATAAGAAATGATTATGAGAAATATATTAAAAATATCAGTAGCATTTGTGCTATTGCTGACTATCGGATGCTCGAAAGAGTTCCTCGATCCGGTTCCTCAGACATCACTCTCCGATCTTTCGGTTTTTGATAATAAGGATCGGGTAGTGGCCCAGGTGAACGGAATGTATTCAGCAGTGAAAAGCGGATGGTACCTTGGCGGAAGATACCAGTCTGTTGGCGATATGAGAGGAGATAATTTTGCTCCTCTGAGCAATAATGCTTATGTCAACTTTAACACATGGAACCATTTGGAGATTTCAGCCACCATGGAAGTTAATAACATCTGGAATCAAATCTATGCTTCAGTTAATGTTATCAACATATTTATGGATGGTTTAAAGTCAAACTGGGACGCAGGTAAACTGACAAGCAAGATCACACAGGAAGAATATGACCAGTACATAAGCGAAGCACTTACTCTCCGTGCAATGTGTTACTTCGATCTGGTCCGTTTATATGGCAAACCATATATTCAGAATGCCGGTGCCAATCCCGGTGTGCCTCTCAGGATAAAAGCTGAAAAGTCTGCAGGAGGTAATGACCTTGCCAGGAGTACAGTAGATGAAGTTTATGCACAGGTACTTGCTGATCTTGACGCTGCTGAACCATTAGCTATACTGACATACGAAAGTGACGCTTTAAATACGACAAGAGTTCATAAGAACACTATTATTGCACTTAAGGTCAGAGTTTTACTCGCCAAAGGCGACTGGGCAGGTGTTGTCTCTGAATCTGCCAAAATTGTCTCTTCCACCCCTCCTTTTGTTGCCCCATCAGGTGTGGCAAATGCTTTGAGCGCAAGTTGGTCGGATATATGGACAACTTACCTGACTAAGGAATCCATCTTCTCAATGCCGAATACCGACATCAACAACGGAGGAGCGCAGAGTGCCATAACCTGGTATTTTAGCGCAGAATCGGGCGAAGCCTATTTTCTGGATGGCGCAAGCCCGGTATATGCTGCAATGGATGAGACGGATTTAAGAAAGAGCAGCATGGTCATGTTAAGTCCGGGAGGTACGTCTCCTGATCAATATTTTATATCTAAGTTCACGCACTTTACCACGCTTTCTGACTGGTGTCCTGTTTTAAGATACGCGGAAGTACTTCTTAGTCGTGCCGAAGCCATTGTTCGCAGCGGAGGTACAGTTAGCCAGGCCGCTGTTGATCTTCTGAATGTAGTAAGAACACGCTCATTCCCGACAGGTGCCTATACTCTTGCCAGTTTCGCGACAGCTACAGATTTCTATACAGCTGTTCTCCAGGAAAGGAATTTTGAATTCCTTGGCGAAGGTATGCGCTCATTCGACCTGATGAGGCTTGGATTGGATATCCCGGCAAAAGATGGTCTGACCATGGGTAATGTTGGTGCTATTCCGGCAAGTAGTAGCGCTTATATCTGGCCAATACCTTCCGGAGAACTTAGTTTGAATAAACTCTGTACTCCGTAACCAATAATTGAAAAACTACTTAATAAAAAAGGCTGACTCGCAAGAGCAGCCTTTTTTTATGGTACTTGGTTCTTGGTACTTGTTTCTTGGTAGTTGGTCTTAGAATTTATCAACCGGCACCCGGCACCTTTTCTTAACTAAAGTATTCTTCTTATAGTCCTCAACCTATGAGAATACCCCCCGATCTCCGGTTTAAATATCCCCTCGTGGTCAATCGAATCTATCCTCACCCGGCCCGATGCATGGATAACCAGCCCTTTTGATAATATCATTCCGACATGTGATATAAGGCCACGCTCATTATCGAAAAAAGCAAGATCACCAGGTTCTGCCTCATCAATAAAGTCAATATTCCTACCCGATTCGGCCTGCATTCTGCTATCGTGTTGAATTGTGATGCCATGTATCTTATAAACAAGCTTAGTAAATCCTGAGCAGTCGATCCCTGATGGGATCCGTCCTCCATAGATATATGGGCTGTTTATAAATTTCATCGCGGTATCGGGCAGTGAATCATTGGTAGAAATACAGATATTGCTGAATTCGTTACTCGTGTTGTATTTATTTTTGCCAATGGAAAAGGTTTTATCCTCAAAATCAGGATTATAAACCTCACATCCGGCCTCAAGAACCAGTTTTGTCATGTCATTTTTATAACAAAACAATGATCTGTTAAGTACATGGCCGGAAGAATTTTCCTCATCAGCAGTATGTTGAAGGTGATCCATGTCAATCCACCCCGCGAACTTGTCAAACCGGGTCTCTATTTTCATCCAGTTGCCTGATTTTTCCAGGGTAGAATATTTTTCTCCAAACAGGATCTGGCTCAGCATCTCCGATTTATGCGAAGGACCAGATCTTAAAGGCACAAAAACATTTTCACAGATAAACAACTCCATAACAACATATATTAATTTATGTAAAAATAATAAATATGCTTGATTAAGAGTATATAATTTTAACCGCAAAGCGCGCAAAGTCATTGCAAAGTACGCAAAGAGAAAAAGTTTTTTTTTAGTTCTTTGCGATCTTTACGAAAAACCTTTGCCATCTTTGCGGTTAATGGATTTCATATTCAATGATTCAAATAAAAAAATAGTCCTAATTTTGCTTTTGAAAATCGGGTCGATCAAATTTACAGGGAAATGTCTGAATATCAAAAAAATTGGAAGCCAACCAGAAAGTGCGCTGTAAATTTTATTTTCTTTTTACTAAGTATTATTGTTGTTGTTGCAATATGGCCTCATGGACCTGGCGATAGCAGGTTGAAACTTCTTGGAACTTTTGTTTTGGTATCGTGCTGCTACCTTGTTCTTTATCTCTTTCTTTCTCATTTTCGTTCTGAGGTACTCCTGGTGATCCGAAAAACACTTTTTATAATTATTGCAATTCTCTCCTTCATTGTTCTGGCCAGGCTATCGATAAATTATCCTGAACAAAATCTCCTTTTGCTAGTTCCCTTTGCCATCATTCCTGTAATCATTCGTACATTTTACGATGCCAGATTAGCTTTATTTATTCTGCTGATAACAATTATGCTTGCAGGGTTTATTGTTCCCGATCCTTTTGAATTTGTTTTTATGAGTTTCATTTCAGGGATGATTGCAATATTCACATTGACAAATATATACAGAAGGGCTAAACTTTTTTTTACCGCATTGATGGTTGTCCTGAGCTACTCATCTCTTTATATTGTAATCAGTTTATTGAAATGGGGAAATTTTGAGAATTTGATATGGTCCGATTTTTTGATGATTGCAGGAAATGGTGTTCTCGTTCTCATTAGTTATCCCCTTATATTTATTTTCGAAAGAAAATTTCTGTTTCTTTCAGATGCTACATTGCTTGAACTGACAGACACAAATCAGCCTCTTCTGAGAAAATTTGCCGAAGAAGCGCCGGGTTCATTCCAACATTCTCTTCAGGTTGCCAACCTTGCTGAGGAGGCAGCAAGGATAACAGGAGCTAACCTTCTTCTTGTAAGAACAGGAGCTCTTTATCATGATATCGGTAAAATTGCTTACCCTGATTATTATATTGAAAATCAGGAATATGGAATAAGCCCACATGAAAGTCTTAACCCGGGGGATAGTGCAAAAGTGATAATTAATCATGTTAAAAATGGTGTTATTCTGGCGAAGAATTTCAAGTTGCCTGTGCAGATTATTGACTTTATCCGAACGCATCACGGGACCACTATCGCGTACTACTTCTATAAGAAATACACTGTTCAGCATCCTTTGGACACGAGTAAGGAAATGGAATTTACCTATCCGGGGCCAAAGCCATTTTCAAAGGAGACTGCAGTTGTGATGATGGCAGATGCTGTCGAAGCTTCTTCCCGGACATTGGATAAATATACCGAAGATACTATAAGCGAGTTGGTTGACAAGATCCTTTATTTACAGGAACAGGATGGCCAGTTCTCTGATGCGCCTCTTACCTTCAAAGACATGTCTGATATAAAGAGTATTTTTAAGAAAAGGCTTTCAAATATATATCACACGAGGATTACCTATCCTGAGCGCGATTCAGAATCAGGTTAGCGCATATCAATAATTTCAACTCCTTTAAATTTTCCGGGTTGAAATATAAACAAATCTGATTCGGTTTTTAGTTTCAGGTTATATTCACTGACATAAAGAGTTATCATTATCCCATCTTTTTTCTTATATTCTAAGCTTTTGAGATCAAGTTGCGATTTTCCAATTGAAAGTCTGACTCTCATGAGGTCGCTTTTAATGTCTTCGGGATATAGATCGATAATATATGACTCTGATCTTTCTTCAATCAGTTTGCTCTTATAACCATTTTTATACATTGAGAATATTGCTGAAGGACGATTCTGAAATGAATTGTCTTTTTTGTCTGCCCTGGCTATTGTTACCTCTTTTTCAGCGGGAAGGTAGCTCCACGATGTCTCACCGTTAAACCAAATAAGATTATCTGTCAGATCGAGTTTATATTTATTCTTGCTGAGAATGATTGACCCGGCCAGAGTATCGTTTTTGTTTTCAATCTGGTTAGTAGTAACTATTTTGAATTTCATTGAAACAGACGGAGCACCGAGAGCGTTTGCCGAGAATTTATCAAGGATTTTAATAACTTCCTGATCATTCTGACCGCAGACATTCAG
>JBAXXU010000096.1:0-15945 GCA_037127735.1 Bacteroidota bacterium | reverse complement strand
TGCCGAACCATAAGCTTTTAATAAAGTGGTAAAATAGGCTGATCCCGATCCATGAGTAAACAAGGCCATACTTTCGGGACCATATTTTGTGGAGATAGTTTTCATTTTGACAGCGATAACATCAAGAGCCTCATCCCATGATGCTTCCCTGAAAACCTGCTTTCCACGCTCCTCAACCCTGATGAGCGGAGTCTTTAGGCGGTCCTCATCGTAATACATCCCCACTCCACCTGTACCGCGCGGACAAAACCTTCCATTGCAATGCTGGTCCTCATCATTGCCAATTATCTTCCAGATTATTCCTTCAGAAGTCTTATAAACCCAGCCTGCACATTTCCAGAAACATACTTCACAATATGTGGGAGTTCTTTTGAGATCAACTACCAGTTTTTTTATCTCTTCGCGAGAAGAAAGAGTTTTAATAACTTTATATGCTCCGGCTCCAACGGCCAGAACACCGGCTCCCATAGCCGAAATTTTAATAAAATTTCTTCTGCTGGTCATCTGCTAAGTATAATAACAATTCAAAATTATGAAAATAAATCGAGCGCGTATCTATGTATTTATATAAATATATGTATAGATTAAAAGCAGGTTTCAGATTCTACTGTTAATAAATTAACAGTCTGACAAATGTCAGTTATTTAGAATCTGTATAAATTAATTATTACAAAAATATTACTGAGAATATTTGAATTATTCCATTGGTGGGCACTTAAAACCCACTGATTATTAACTGTATATTTTCAAGTTCTTTGACATTATTGTATTCTCACTTCGTAAGTATCTCTTTTATAGACGTTTTGTCAAGTAAAGATATACTCAAAATCTGTAGATTTTCGTAGATTGATAACCTCTTTTAAGATCGTTTCACTTTACCGTTGGCTTTAGCCAACGGTAATTAAAAACACTAACAAAATAGAATGATAGATTTTTAATTTAATAATTTGACTAATTCAAATCGTCACGCTACAAAAAAACGCTTCAATTTAATCACTCCTGTTTCCCTGATAATAATAATGCTAATTATTCCCGTTGGTTCAAATAAACCAATAGTTTTGTTCAGGAAAGTCAGATATAACAGATCCAAATTATCAAATAACATAATCTATGAACGAATTTGACATAAAAGCCGCCGAATGGGACAAGAACCCGATGCATTGGGATCGTTCTGAGGCTATTGCAAAGGAGCTTATCAGGCTCATTCCATTAACGAAGGAGATGAGTGCCCTGGAATATGGAGCAGGTACTGCGATACTTAGTTTTATGCTTAAAGATTACCTGGGAGAGATAACTTTGATGGACAACTCATCGGAAATGATAAAGATCATGGATGAAAAGATAGAAACAACAAAGATAAAAAATCTTAAAACTTTGTATTTCGATCTGGAAAATTCCAATTATACGAAGGGAAGGGTTGATTTCATCTTTACTCAAATGGTACTTCATCATGTTACAGATATTGAGAATATTGTGAATAAATTTTACAATTTGCTAAAACCGGAAGGTTACCTGGCAATTGCAGATCTTTATCCTGAAGACGGCTCATTTCATGGTGAGGGTTTTACCGGTCATAAAGGGTTCGATACTGAAATATTATCCGACCTGATCAGAAAACAAGGCTTTACAAATATCAGCCATCGGCAATGTTTTGTTATTAATAAGAAAATTTCAGACAACGAATCAAAACAATATGGCGTATTCCTGTTGATTGCTAACCATGATTAATAAATTGATTGAACATAAAGTCATAAAAATCTGAAATGTTTTGACCAATATTTGCCAGACATGTCATCAGAACTGTTATCTGACGACAATTAAATGCAACCTGACAATAAGGTTGATTATTGAAAATATTTATGGAAACAATAATCTATAAACCACTTAATCCGGTCTGTTATCGGATTTGCCTCTGTTAGTGTTGATCTGAAAAAACCGGTAATAAAATCTGTATTGTATCGGAGGGGTTTTGCAAATCTTTATCAGTCATTAAGCCTGGCATTTTCTATGCTACCTTTTTTTGTGTCCCATATCTCCAAACCAGAAAATAATAAAGGTATTTCAGGAATCTCTATCAACCGGATATTCGGTCAGGCTATAACCTTGTTCCATGTATTTGAACAAGAGCATTCAAAAAAACTCCGGCTGGTAATTATTACAGGTAATATCCATCAGGGAAAAACCACCTTTGCAGAAAAAATCATTACCGATCTTCTTGAACAAAAAGTCAGGATTGCAGGGTTCCTTTCAATCGGAATAAATGAGAATGGGATGAGTACCGGATATAACCTGTCAGATATTGAATCGCTAAGACAATATGAATTATGTTCCACTAAAAAAGATGGCAACCGTTTAAAACCAGGACAGTACTATTTCAATAATGACACAATATCAAGAGGGATTGACATTCTTAGTACTGAAAATATTTCCGATAAACAATTGATTGTAATAGATGAAATAGGTCCTCTTGAATTAAATGGGCATGGCTGGAGCAACGCAATAGAGAAAATTACCGGCAGTTTTGTAATTCCTCATATCTGGGTTGTCAGGAAAAGTATTGTGAAAAATGTTATCCGGAAATGGAATATCGGGGATGCTTACATTTTCGACATTCAAGAGAGTAATTTACAGGAGGTTGAGAAAAAGCTTCATGAGATTCTGTTACAAAAAGGACAAACTTAGTACCATGCCTGTTAAACCAATAAATACTGAATAAAATCAATAACTGAATTAATCCTGCCCATTGGAATGATATGCATATCGCCCAAGAAGACTAAATTTCCGGCCATTTTCTCCCTCCTTTAACATATAATATTGCTGCCGTGGAATGTTATCTGGGTAAAAAAATCTGGGCATTATGGTTTTTATTATCAGCCATCTTTGTTTATTTGTAAATATACCCAAAAATATTTCTTATATATTTTGTGACAGAACATATTTTAACTGGCTTTTGTTTGCTACCCCCGTCTGCCTCCAGATTAATTTACCATTTTTAAAAATTATAAGAGTAGGAACACTTTGCACATTATACCGGTTGGCTATTTCATTATTACTATCAACATCAATCTTAATAACACGTACACTTTCGCCAAGTTCAGATGCCACCTCTTTTAAAATAGGTGACTGCATTTTACATGGACTACACCAAAGTGCATGAAAATCAACAATAACCGGACGAGTATCGTTAATTAGGGAGTCGAATCTTCCTTTCATATTTCCTTATTTAACCTTATTGATTTCCTGCATGAGGAACTCTTTATTTTTGATCCCAACAAAACGGTTTATTTCTTTACCATTCTTCAGAAGAATTAATGTTGGTATATTTCTGACCTGGAACTTTTGTGCAAGAGACGGGTACTGTTCAATATCTACTTTCCCGACATATGAATCTGCCGGAAGTTCGGATGAAACATCATTTAAAACCGGAGCCATCATTCTGCAAGGAGCACACCATGCAGCCCAAAAATCTACAAGCACCAACCTGTTTTTTGTCTGGTGCTGAAAATTCTTATCAGTCAATGTAATAATCCGGTCGCTATCGGCAACTACCGGAATATTTTTCATCCTCGCACGGGCCATAAAATAAAGTGTAATAAGAATTACTATTATGGTCATGGTTATTATTAAAGCAGTTTGCATATCAGACTGTTATTAATTGTTTTTGTTTCACTTTCAATTCGTTTAAATAGTTTGATGCAGCCAGTGCAGCTATTGTCCCATCGCTTACCGCAGTAGTTAACTGCCGGAATCGCTTAGCGGTACTGTCGCCGGCAGCATAAACGCCTTCAATACTGGTTGACATATCGCTCTTGACAACTATCTCCCCCCACTGATTAAGGTCAATTTTTTCCTTAAGAAATTCAGTATTTGGTATATAACCAATAAAAATAAAAGTACCATCGGTTTTGAAATTACTAACTACTCCTGTTTTTAAATTCTTTATATCAACACTTTGCAGATTATCATTACCATAGAATGAAGTGATTTTTGATTCCATTATGAAATCTATTTTTGGATTTTTTCTGGCCTCTTCAATAGCATGTTCAAATGCCTGAAAATGGTCAAACTGATGGACAATCGTAACCTTGCCGGCATATTTTGTAAGTGAAACAGCCTCTTCAAGAGCTGAATTACCACCACCTACCGCAATAATTTTTTTACCAGTAAAAAAATCACCATCGCAGGTGGCACAGTATGAAATTCCCCGCCCCTTAAGTTTATCTTCACCAGGAACCCCTAAAGTGCGTGACCTTCCTCCGGGAGAAAGAATGATACTTTTGGATGTATAAGTATTACCATCTGATAATGTTATGCTTTTTACTTCGCCTTCCAGCACTATTCGCAGAACAGATATATTCGACTTGATTAAACAACCAAAACTAACAGCCTGTTTTTTCATTATATTGCCAAGTTGGTAACCGCTGATACTTTCTACGCCGGGATAATTTGCTATTTCGTGAGTCAATACCATCTGACCTCCAACAATCCCTTCATCAAGGATCAGTGTTTTAAGTTTTGCACGAGACAGGTAAATACCTGCCGTAAGACCGGCAGGCCCCGCACCTAGTACTATCGCATCGAAATGGTTATTTGCTTCCATATATTCAAGCTGTTACTGCTGCAGAAAACTCTTTGTTCAAAATTGATTTTACCTGTTCTTTAGTCTGAATACTTGAAGTAGCTTTTGCAACTTTGCCGTTCCTGTAATAAATTGTAAAAGGGATACCCATAAATCCACGAACTTCCGGAATACTCCTGATAACATGCGATTCAGGATTGTCAAACTCCATATCATAAAACTTTACATGCTTATATTCAGCTTCAAGTTCCTCGGCAATACCGTACACCGGAATACACATTGGACCCATTCGTCCGCAGATTACCATTACATTTTCATTATCGCTGATAGCTTTTTTATGATCAGTTGCTGATTCGAGGTGTTTTAAATTTGTGTACAACATAACTTTTGATATTTAAATTTACACAACAAAAGTAGTTTGCATTTTCTGATGTGAAAAGGAATTGACCCTCTCGGGCAACAACTATCCACTTGAAAAAGGACAACTTTATTATTGATATAAATTAAATTGCAAAAGATATTTTGCTTAATGATGCGACATCATATCATGTTGATGTCTTATTCATATCTTAAAGAGTCTACCGGATTTTTGGCTGCAGCTCTAAAGCTCTGCCAGCTGATGGTAAGTAATGCAATTCCTATTGAAATAATGCCGGCAGATGCAAAGATCCACCAACTAAGTTCGGTTTTATAAGCAAAATTCTGTAACCATTTATGCATTATGTAAAATGCAATAGGTGAGGCAATTATAAAAGCAATCAAGACCCATCTTATAAAGTCTCTGTTGAGTAAAAACATAACCTGAAAAACAGTTGCACCGTTTATTTTGCGAATTCCTGTTTCTTTCGTTCGCTTTTTGCCGGAACTAAATGATATTGCAAATAATCCGATCATTGATAAAAAGAGACTTATGAAACAGCAGCTTCCAATAAGTTTTGCATAATTTTTATTCTCTCTGTGTTTCCATTCAAACCTATCACGCACTGATTCTGTATTAAGAGGATAATCAGGAATAAGTTTTTCCCATGTTTCTCTGATACCTTGTTCCATTGCAACTGATTGGTTAACCGATGGCCTTACAAGCAGATGGTTGCCGGTATTGTCAAACGTTATAATGCAAGGAGCAATCAGGTTTTTTAAGCTTGAATAATGAAAATCACTTACAATACCAATTATAGTCAGATCATTATACCCAGGTAA
Source organism: Bacteroidota bacterium (assembly GCA_037127735.1). GTDB lineage: Bacteria > Bacteroidota > Bacteroidia > Bacteroidales > VadinHA17 > LD21. The sequence continues at coordinate 10,166 of JBAXXU010000096.1, read as the reverse complement.
TTTTGTTCCAATCAGGTCACTCCCAGAGAATTTTACTGCCAATGACTTGTTTATGATACAGTTTTTATTATCAGAGGTGCTGTTGCCTGAAAAATTTCTTCCTTCTGTTAATTTAATGCCAAGTGTATTTATAAAGTTTTCATCACCTTTGAAAATTGACGGACCATATTGCTTTTCCACTCCGTTATCGGTGTAATGAAAGGAAACCATTATGTGCTCAAGTAAAGGGGAAGCCGGTGTAACAGAAACCATGGCAACTGCAGGATTTTTAAGAATTTCCTCTTTGAAAACAATAGCTTTATTGTACTGATACGGCAATTTAATTTCTACAATCTCTTTATCCAGCCCAATGTCCTTCTTCGAAATAAAATTCATCTGTTTTATTATAGTCAGCGAGCAAACCAATAATATCAGGGTAACAGCAAGCTGGATTATATTAAAAACAGGAATCTGAATTATTTTGCCCCGGCTATTTATCCAGACATTACTCTTCAGTGAAATGGTCTGAGTATTAATCTTGTTCAGAGAGAAGAGAAAAGTGATCAATAACAGGAAAACTATAAGTGCCGCCATTATTGTTAATTGACCAGCCTGAAAAAGGGATCTGAATTCAATAGTCGAATCTACCAGTTCATTAAAGAATGGCAGTAGCCACGACATAATCTCAAAACTTAAAATGAAAGCAACAATAAGAATCAGAAAGCTTTCAATCATGAAATTGGTTATTAAGCTTAACTTGGATGCACAATTTATTCTCCGCACATAAAATTCTGAAGATTTATAAAGCAACTTATTATTTATCAGACCCAGATAATTGAATGACGCGACACTTATTATCATAATTCCTATTATCAATGCTATCCATAAGTCAGATTTATCTCTTATGGGGCCTAACTGGCCTGCCCGTGCTGTATCAAAATATGTCTGCTTAAAATTTTCAAGGTAGTATCTGCCCGCTATTCCATCGTTGAAATTTGGTATTTTTTCTTTATTCTCTGCAAAGATATTTTCAAGCTCTGCCGGATCTGTATTCTTTTTAAGCAGAAGAAATGCAAACCTTTCCGATTCATTTTCAGTTTTTACCATATCAAAATGCAACTGGGTATTTACCATAGGTTTTTTGAATATTCCCTTAATTATGTAATCACTTTTTGTATTTCCGTTTATCAGGGTTATTATTTGTCCGACCGGTAAAGAATTTCCGAAATATTTTAATGCAAGTTCATCCGAAATTACAATGTCTTTTTTTGTTTCAAGAACTGAATTTGGATTATTTGTGAGAAGCTCGTAAAAAAAAATATCAAAGAAGTTAGCAGATGTTTCATATATAACCGGATTGTCAGAATATGTCTGCCCATTAGCTATAACTTTAGAAGCGCCTGATCTTTTTATCCTGCAAAAATCCTCTACCTGAGAAAAATTTGCCTTCATGTATTCGGCAGCTCCAAGTCGCACGGAAACCATTTTTGATCCTTCATTAAAAAGATCATCACACTTAAGTAAATATATACGATCTGAATTTTCCTGGAAATTATCTGTGCTCAACTCCCGGTTTATGAAAAGTACTAATGGATTTACACAAGCTAAACCTACAGCAATACTTATGATTATTACCGATGTATTCAACGGATCTCTTAAAAGACTTCTTAGTAATTGTTTTACTTTCATGATCTTAAATTTTCCAGGTTATAATTTTAGATTAGTAATGATTTTGATTTTTTAATACTGACCATAATTGTGCCATAAATATATGTAAATGATACATAGTTATTTAATTAAAAGTACATAATTAAATACGTAAAATGTTTTTACAGATAGCCGTATACTAATTTTACACAATTTACTGAAGAGGCGGCTCACGTACCTGCGATTATTCAGAAATTTTGCACATCAGGTATTTGATAACAATCCTGATGACTTTATATTGATATAAGTTAACTTTGCCCCGTTTAATATTCAGACGGAATGAAACCCATACTTGAAACTGATAGTGATTTTGTATGCGATATTCAGGCGCCATGTTTTCAGATGCTTATACCCGAAGAGGCGGAGATAGTAAGGGCAAGTAAGACACAGGTGCTTTTCCGGAAAGACGACAACCTTACCAAGCAGGGAGCATTCGCCTCATATGTATTATTCATTATTAATGGTTACGCCAAACAATATCTGGAGGGTGATGGAACAAGAAACTTTAATCTCATGATTATTAAACCTGGTGAATTTGTCGGTCTCTCATCGGTGTTTACAGGAAATACCTTTACATATTCATCAGTTGCAATAACTGACTGTCAGGCTTTTCTTGTTGAAAAGGATGCAATTGCAAAAGTGGCAAAAGAGAACGGGAAATTCGGATTTCAGATAATTAAAAGGTATTGTGAACAGAATACAAATCTCTTGGGAACCATAAACATCCTGATACATAAACAAATGAATGGAAGACTTGCAGGAACATTGTTATATATTGATACCATTAAAGAGAGTAAACCGGAAATCTTTCAGTTGCTTTCGAGAAAAGATATTGCCGACTTTGCAGGAATATCAACGGAAAGTACTGTTAAAATTCTGAAGGCGTTCGAAAAAGACGGGTTAATAAAACTCCATGAAAAGGATATAAAAATAATTAAGTATGAGAACCTTGATGAAATAAGCCGAAGGGGGTGATTTTTATATACTGAATGATCCGGGCATCGCTATTCCAAACTGATATCGGGTTTGGAAAACCACTTTAAATGCAATGATTGCACAGTTTATGGAGAAAATGAATTGATAAAATTAAATTAAAAATAAGTTAATCAATAACAAACAAATTATTAATGATGAAAATTGCAGTTCCTGTAACAATTGAAAATCAAATAGACAGCCATTTCGGCCATTGTGAATCCTATGGCGTTTTTACAATCTCTGAGAAAAAAGAAATAGTTGAAATGAAGAGTGTCGGGTCACCTCAAGGGTGCGGCTGCAAGTCAGATATTGCATCTGTTCTTGCTTCTGATGGTGTTACGATAATGCTTGCAGGCGGTATTGGTGGCGGCGCCATAAACGTACTGAATAATAGCGGAATAGAAGTTATCCGCGGTTGTTCAGGTGATGCGACAGAGGTTGTAAAGCTTTATCTCTCTGGATTAGTAGAAGACAGTGGTAGCAGTTGCCATCAGCATGAGGCACATAAGCAGAATGGTCATCAGTGCGACCATAATTAATTAAAAAATCTACTAAAAAAGGCCGGAGTTACCGGCCTTTCTTATTATTCTTTTTTTCCCGTATTAAGTCCTAATGGTATATATAGCGGACAAAAACCCAGAAAACTTGTCACGACAAATACAGCCGCCAGAATTAAAAGAATTATCGCGAGTGTACCTGAAATTACGTGTGTAAAATAAAGTATAACTACTACTACTGCAACCAGTATCCTGATCACTTTGTCAATTGTTCCCATGTTTTTTTTCATAATGAAATGTTTTTAGTTTAATAATATCAAAAGTTCAATCTAATTCCTTTGCAATTGCCATAGCGGCTATGGTACCATCTTCAACGACCGTTGTTATCTGCCTGTATTTCTTACTGATCACATCTCCTACTGCATATTGTACATGGACCACTTGCTATTAAATAACCGGTAATTTGAATCCGGGAAAGTTCTCAATTTTCTGCCCCGGACAAAAAACCTTATAAGCTATTGGCCAGACTTTGACAAGATACCTGTCCTGCTTTTCACGAATTTTTATAACCAATTCATCCATTGCAGGCAAATTTGTACTATCCGGATATTTGTACCCCAATGCCTTGACCAACTGTGTAAGATCATTAAATTTACCAAGGTTCATAGTCATAACATCAAGCTTTTTTTCAATTGCCTTAACAAAAGAAGGATTAAGTGGTCTGAAAAAATAAACCTGGTAGAGAAAATCCTTTGATTTCTTTCTGAATTCGTGAAGGTTACAAGGTTTAGGATTATTCCTGCAGGTAAGGTAAACATCAACAACTTTTGTATAAGTCAATCCAAGTTCTTTTAGAAGAAGATGAGGATCAAATTTATTCATAGATTGAAATCGTATCCTGAATCCTGCTTTCCTCAGAAGGTCATTTATTTGCTCCAATAAATCTTTAATCTCTAGTGTCTGTTCCTGAAGCGTTTCAGTTTTCTTACAAAGCGCTGCAAGTTGTTCATTGTCTTTAAGCCTGGAAAAAATTCCGGGATTTTCTTTCCTTAGTTCTTTAAGAGTCTTTCTGAAAACTGAAGTCTCACGCCATACACACATTTTCCGTCCCACTTCCCTGAAGGCGAGCATATCCCTATTTAAAGATTCTATATTCAGCTGAGATCCTGCAAGCTTAAGAGCAGCCCTTGATTTCTTCATCAGCACCCGAATGTCGTGTACAACTTTTTCATCAGGAATAGCAGATATCTTCAACAAAGATTGTGATTCTCTGATGTATCTGGAAAGCGCAGGTTTGATATCCTTTAGTTTTACACGCTCAGGTTCCATCTGACAAATATTGTTAATCTCATCATCACAAGATAAAGTTACGCATTAAAACTGTTCAGTCAAAATAAGAGAAATATTAGCAGCAACTCTGAAAAACTCATTAATTCTCAGTGTAAATGACGGACTTTTATCTTTTTACTTTTGTCTTTTGTCTTTTATCTTCTGCATGAATAATGCAGGCTAAAGTTGTGACATTTTATTATTTTCAAAATAGCTCTGAAAAAGCTAAATTTGCTGATAATTAAACTAAAAACTCTGAAATGGGTAAAATAATGAGGGGCCAGAGGATAGGTATTCTTACTGCCGGTGGAGACTGTCCGGGCATCAATGCAGCCATTCGCGGAGTTGGCAAAACGGCCATTGTGAAATACGGAATGAATCTGGTTGGAATAAGTGATGGTTTTACCGGTATGATAAATAAGGAATACCGGGAACTGACAGAACACGATCTGTCCGGAATTCTTACCCTTGGTGGTACAATCCTTGGAACCTCAAGAGAAAAGCCTTTTAAAGGCATCGGAAAAGGAAAAAACGAAATAAGTAAACCTGTACTAATACGGGAGCATTATGAACAAATGGGACTCGATTGCCTGGTTTGTATCGGGGGAAACGGCACTATTAAAACTGCACACCTCCTGTCGCAGGAAGGACTAAATGTTGTAGGAATTCCCAAAACTATCGATAATGATGTGTGGGGTACTGACCTTACCTTCGGATTCGATTCAGCAGTAAATATTGCAACTGAAGCCATTGACAGACTTCACTCCACAGCCAACTCCCATAAACGAATCATGATTATTGAGGTGATGGGGCACAACGCCGGATGGATTGCCTTGTATTCAGGCATTGCAGGAGGTGGCGATGTGATCCTGATACCTGAGATTCAATATAATGAAAATATTATAGCTGAATATCTTCTTCAAAGGGTCGCGGAAAATAAGCAATATTCAATAGTAGTTGTTGCAGAAGGAATAAAGAATCCAATAAAAGACAGTTGTTCTGCTGCACAAACATTAAGCAAAAGAATAAATGAACTGACAGATCTCGAAACCAGAGAGACTGTCCTGGGGTATATTCAGAGAGGAGGCACCCCCTCTCCCATGGACCGCGTTCTTGCTACAAGGTATGGCACTGCTGCTGCAGATATGATTGCCGGACGTGACTTTGGCAAGATGGTAGCTCTCAGGAATAATGATATTGTATCGGTTCCACTGGCAGATGTATCAGGGAAATTAAAGCTTGTTGAACCTAATGATCCCCTTGTAATTCAGGCACAGAAAATGGGAACAAATTTTGGTATCTGACTTCTATTTTCTGACTAATAAGCTTTTTAATTCAAGTATAAATTAATGAAAAAACTGATTTTTATCCGGCACGGAAGAGCTGAAGAGCAGTCTGCCGAAATATCTGACTTCGAAAGATCACTTACCCTCAAAGGAAAAACGATAGCGAAGGAGATGGCACGAAAATTCAGAGAAAAGGAAAATTCTCCCGGAAACATCATAACCAGCCCAGCGTTCAGGGCATTGGAGACAGCAATTATTTTCGCTGAAGAATTTGGAATTGAACCGGAGAAGATCATCATAAACAGTAACCTCTATTATAAAATGGATATCCATTATCTCTATGAACTTCTTTCTCATGTCAGCGAGGATACTGAATCAATTACACTTTTCGGACATAACCCTTCATTTACTGAAATGGCCAATAGTTTATCCAAAGAAGGTTGCGACTTTATGACTAAATGCGGTGTCGTTGGCATCTGCTTTAATGTTAGTACATGGGCTGAGGTCAGACATAACACCGGGAAAGTAGAATATTATTTAAACCACGAGAAAGCGCTATGAGCAAGGCATATATTCCAAAGGAAATCAGCTGGCTATCATTCAATGAGCGCGTGTTGCAGGAAGCTGAAAATAAGGAGGTTCCCCTGATTGAGAGATTTAAGTTTCTGGGTATCTACTCAAATAATCTTGATGAGTATTTCAGAGTGAGGGTGGCGACCTTGAAAAGACTTTCACAGTTTGCTGCCAGATCAAAAAATATTCTTGGATACAGCCCACTAGCCACGCTTAAAAAGATACAACAAATTGTACTGTTTCAAAATTCAAAGTTTGAGAAAATCTATTCCGGGCTTATCCAGGAACTTGACAAACACAAGATACACATTATCAATGAGAAGCAGTTGAACCTGGAACAGACTGAATTTGTACAGAAGTATTTTCATAAAGAGGTACGGACAAGGTTGATGCCATTTCTGATTGAAAAAGATTCTGAGCTGCCAAACCTTACTGATGATGCAATTTATCTTGCTATTTATCTTGTTAAAAAAGACACACAGAAAAAAAGATTCGCACTCCTTGAAATTCCGACTAATCTCCTCCCCCGGTTTATAGTTCTTCCTGAAAAGGGTGATGAAAAATATGTAATGTTTATTGATGATATTATTAGATATGGACTTAAAGAGATCTTTTTTATTTTTGATTTTGATGAATTCTCTGCCTATACAATAAAACTTACTAAAGATGCTGAACTTGAAATAGTTGACGATATTTCAGAGAGTTATATCGACAAGCTTTCACGCAGCCTTCAGCAACGTAAATGGGGTACGCCTGTTCGTTTTATTTATGACAGGGAGATACCCGAAGACCTTTTGAAAATTCTTACAAAAAAACTCAATTTCGGTCCTGATGATGTCAAAATTCCGGCAAACAGGTATCATAACTTCAAAGATTTTATGAATTTCCCAAATCTTGGTCGTAAGAAATTTTATTATGAACTCCTTGTTCCGATTCCTCACAGAGATATTCAGACCGGGAAAAGCATATTATCTGCAATAAAGAAAAAGGATATAATGCTTTTCTTCCCCTACCATCCTTTCGACCATTTTATTGATCTTTTAAGAGAAGCATCCATCGATCCCTTCGTCACTTCAATTCAGATAACACTCTATCGGCTGGCCAGAAACTCAAGTGTAATCAATGCTCTTCTGAATGCTGTTCGGAACGGAAAGAATGTTACAACTGTAGTTGAACTACAGGCAAGATTTGATGAGGAAGCGAACATTCTATGGGGCAACAAACTGATGGAAGAAGGAGTCAAAGTGATATATGGTGTACCCGGACTTAAAGTTCATTCCAAGTTATGCCTGATAACACGGGTTAAGAATGAAGTAGCACAGCGTTATGCGGCTATTGGTACCGGCAACTTTAATGAGGATACGGCAAAAATCTATACCGATCATCTTCTTCTTACAACAAATAAAAAGATAACAAATGAAGTGTTTAAAGCGTTTAACTTTTTCAATGTCAATTACAAAAAAGATAATTTTTATCACCTAGTGCTCTCTCCATTTTTCCTACGCAACAAGATTACACTGCTGATTGAGAATGAGATAAAAAATGCCAGAGCAGGTAAAAAGGCGTTCATCTATCTAAAATTGAATAACATAACCGATACCGACATAATTAATCATCTTTACGAAGCAAGTAAAGCAGGGGTCACTGTCAGATTGATTATCAGAGGAATGCTATCATTGGTCCCGGGTTTAAAAGATATAAGTGAGAATATAAAGGCAATCGGAATAGTTGACCGTTTTCTTGAACATACCAGGTTCATGATTTTCTGCAATGGGGGAAATGAGGAGTGTTTTATCTCTTCCGCTGATCTGATGACAAGAAATATCGAACACCGTATTGAAGTCACATGCCCTGTTTTTGATAAGAATATAAAAAATGAGATGAAGGAGATATTTGAAATTCAGTGGAGCGATAATGTTAAGGCCCGAAAACTTGATGCTACTCTTTCGAATACGTTTGTAAAACCCGGAAAGAAATCCATTCAATCCCAGATTGAGGTGCATAATTATATTAGAAAAATAAACGAAAAGACTATTGAGAAGTAGATTGCTTTTATCATCCTTAGCATCTTTGCGCGGCAAAAATGAATTTGCTACCAGAGCATAATGACTCCGGATTGTACTATTAAAAGATAAAATACACTGATAATAAACACTTTATATAAGCGCCATGAATATCTATATACTACTAACCGGAACAGTTTTTATTGTTCTTTTTTCCTGGTTCTTATCAATCAAATATAAAAGATATCATGGGATTGCCAGGTTCTTCGCTTTTGAAAGCGTTTTCATTCTTGTACTGACGAATTATAAAGTTTGGTTCACCAATCCGTTTTCTACATTGCAGATAATCTCCTGGATCCTTCTGATGCTTTCAGCTTATGTGGTTATAACTGGTTATCTTCTACTCACGAGAAAAGGGAAGCCTGACAGCAACTTCGAGAACACATCTGTTCTTGTAAAGGCAGGAATTTATGGATATATAAGGCACCCATTGTATCTTTCTGTTTTTCTATTGGGCACAGGAGTAATGTTAAAAGATCCGGCTCCTGTTCAGGTTGCTCTTGGAATTGTAAACCTTATTGCCGTATATTTTACTTCAAGAATTGAAGAACAAGAGATGATCGCAAAATTTGGAGATGATTACAAATCATATATGAAGGAGACAAAGATGTTTATTCCATTTATTGTCTGATTAATATTGAGTTTAAGGCTAACCCTAACCCAAAGGCTAACTCAAACTTAACCTCTACTTTATAGCATCAATATTATATGGCGTTTCCTGATAGACAAAATAGTTAAGCCAGTTTACAAATAGCATATTGGCCTGTGAACGCCAACGCACAAGTGGAGGGTTGTCAGGGTTATCATCTCTGTAATAGTTTATTGGCATTTTAATTGGCAGGTTTTTAGCCATATCCCTTTTGTACTCCTTGTCGAGAGTGTCGGGCGAATACTCTGAATGTCCGGTAACAAAAAGTTCACGACCATTGAGTGAGGTTACCATGTAAACACCTGACTCTTTCGATTCGGACAAGATTGTTAATTCCGGGACTCTCAATATGTCTTCTCTTCTTATTTCGGTATGACGACTGTGTGGTACATAGAAAACATCATCAAATCCCCTTAGAATCGGGCTTTGTGAGTCAGACTTGGTATGTTCAAAAACCCCGAACATCTTTTTATCAAGCGGGTATTTTGGTATTCCATAATAATGGTAAAGCGCAGCCTGGGCGCCCCAGCATATAAACAGGGAAGATGTAACATTACTTTTCGCCCATGATAAAATTTCAGTTAGTTCATTCCAGTAAATTACCTCTTCGAAAGGCATCTGCTCAACAGGCGCTCCGGTTATTATTAGTCCATCATATTTATGGTTTATAATACTTCCGAAATCTTTGTAGAAAGCCTCCATGTGTTCTTTTGGCGTATTTTTCGAAGTATGTGTACTTAGTTTTATAAAATCAAGTTCAACCTGCAAAGGGGAATTAGACAATAACCTGACTAAATCAGTTTCAGTGGTTATCTTAACAGGCATAAGATTCAGTAATGCTATCCTGAGCGGACGAATATCCTGCTTTGAGGCACGAGATTCATTCATTACAAAAATATTCTCTTTCTGAAGGAGTTCTATTGCAGGTAATTTGTCGGGAATATTCAGGGGCATAGCTGACTAATTTAAAATTACTTTTATGGATTAAATGTAAATGTTAAATCCATTAAAACAACTTGAATTCTCTAAAGTTTACAAAAAATCCTCAACCAACCTAACCTGAATTATTCACATATATACTTAAAGTGCTCTTTTTCTTTGTGTTACT
>JBAXXU010000095.1:0-15977 GCA_037127735.1 Bacteroidota bacterium | reverse complement strand
AGGATTGCCGGTTGAGCCGGAAGTATAAATGCAATACATCAGGTTGTTTGGTTTTAGACCAACTAACAAATTTTTTTGGCTGTACCTTTTGTGTGTTTTTATGAACTGATCTAATTCCTTATCGTCAATCAACACTTTGCAGGCGCTGTCATTTACCATAAAGTCGATTCGCTCCTTCGGATAATCAGGGTCTATGGGTACATATGCTCCTCCGGATTTCAACACTCCCATAATCGCCACTATCATCCATTCACTGCGCTCTAACTTTATTCCAACCAAATCATCCGGTTTGATATAGTAGTTCAACCTTAAATAATCACCCATTTGGTTGCTAAGCATGTTTAGCTCTTCATAGGTCATCTCCGTGTCTTCAAAAACAACGGCTATATTTTTTGGCGTCTGCTCTACCTGCTGCTCAAATAAATCTACTATTGTCTTATCTTTCGGATAGTCTGCTTTCGTATCGTTTAATGTCTCTAATAAATATCGCTTCTCTTCTTTTGATATTATTGAAATTTCAGAAATTGCCTGATCCGGATATTCAACAACAGATTGAACTAACTGAACAAAGTTATCTCTCAGACGTATTATTGTTTCCCGCTTAAGGATATCGATGTTGTATTCTATTCCCCCTTCAATCTGACCGGCATTTTCCCTCATATAGAAAGTAATATCAAAAATTGAAGCCCTGTCTTTTCTTGTTACCCTTTCACTATTGATTCCTTCAAGTATTAAAGGCTGGTCCAGATCATTCATCCAATCAAAGGCCACCTGGAATAAGGGGTTAGCATTGGAAGAACGTTCTGGATTTACAATTTCAACTACCTTCTCAAAGGGAAGATCCTGATGAGCAATTGCATTCATTGCTGCATCATTGGTCTGGCGGACAATATTCCTGAATGAAGATTCTTTTTCATACTTCAGACGCACCACAACTGTATTTACAAACATCCCGAATATATTCTCAAGTTTGGAATGCGGCCGGTACGCTATAGGCAACCCGATATTGATGTCATCTTCTCCCGAATACTTTTGCATTTGCAGTCCAAAGGCACTCAGCATTGTGGCAAAGAGTGAAGAACCTTCAGATTTACTTATCTGCCTGAGCTTTTCAGACAAACCTTTTGACAGTTTAAAGGATTCATATCCCCCTCTGCCTGATGGTTCCTCTGTGCGCTGAAAATCAAATGGAAAATTAAGTATCGGGTTGGATCCTTCCAAATTCTCTTTCCAGAATGAAATCGATTCAGTCTCCTGCTCTGAACCAGCATAGCTTTTTTCCCATTGGGCAAAATCATATTGCTGATAATAAAGTGGCTCAAGTTCTATTTCATTACCACTCAATAAACTGTTGTAAATTTTATTCAGGTCGTTAGCCAAAACTGACCATGACCACCCGTCAAAAACTATATGATGTATACTTATCCTGAAAAAATATTTATCACTACCGGTCTTTATAAGATACAACCGGAATAGTGGTCCATTCTCAAGGTTAAAAGCTTTCCTCAAATCTCCTTTAAATATTTCATCTACCTTCGATGCCTTTTCATCATCTGGCAAGCCCGAATAATCATTGTATGAAAGATTGACTTCTGATTTGACGATATCACAATATGGTTCACTATTCTTTTCCCTGATCAATGAAAATAAGATTTGGTGACGGTTGAATAAAACCTCTATGCTCTTTTTAAATAATTCAACATTGACAGTACCTGAAAACTTAAAGGTGTTTGGAATAATATATGAGGCAATATCAGATTGTAATTTAGAAATAAGCCATAACCTTTTCTGGTTAAAGGTAAGTGGCAGATTTGTTGTTTCTGTCAGATGAACAAGTTCAATGGTTTTCTTTTTAGTTTGAGATTGACTATCAATATAATTGGCTAATTGTATAATTGTGGGATTTGATATAAATGCTTTAAATGTCAAAGTAAAACCAAACTCCTCTTTTATTTTGTTAATGAGTCTGATAGCTTGCAATGAATTTCCACCTATTTCAAAAAAATTATCAATAGTGGAAATATCTTTTGTCTTCAGGGCTTCACACCATATACCATGAATTATTCTTTCGGTAATTGTAAGAGGGTAATTTTCATCCGTACTTTTGTTCTTTAATTCCTGCAAATCATACTCCAGCGCCTTCCTGTCAATTTTACCGTTAACAGTTTTAGGGAAACCATTCATGAGTTTATAGGCTGATGGCACCATATATGAAGGAAGCTTTTCTTTTACCAGGCTGCCTATCTCTTTTGAATCCATTTTGAAAGTTTCCGGCACATTCAAAAATGCAATCAACTTATAATCACCTTCTTCAATTTTTATAGGCTTGATGACAGTTTCAATTATTCCGTCAATTCCTAAAATTACAGACTCGATCTCTCCCAATTCGACCCGAAACCCTCTTATCTTTAATTGATTATCAATCCTTCCATGAAATTCTATGTTCCAGTCCGGTAGCCATCTGGCAAGATCGCCTGTTTTGTAAAGTCTCTTGCCCGGTAGATAAGGATGCTCTATAAAACATGTTTTGTTTAAATCGTCTCTGTTCAAATATCCCTTGGATAGACCGTCACCACCTACATAAAGCTCCCCTATTATTCCAATGGGTTGATAATTCATATTTTTATCAAATATATACGCTGTTGAATTGCTGATGGGTTTACCAATCGGAATGTTATTATCAAAATCTCTGTCTACTTGGTAGGCAGTAGAGTTGCAAGAGTTTTCAGTAGGCCCGTATTCATTAATTACGGTTATTTTTGGATTATGTTTCCTAACTTTATTTACGTGAGGGGCAGACAATGCATCTCCACCTATAAGAATGGTTCTTAATTTATGAAATATATCTGCTCGTAATTCTGCTATCTGGGTAAAGACTGCTGTAGGAAAATCTGTCATTGTAATGTTGTTTTTTGCCAATTCATCCCCCAATATATCCGGATTAAGAATTGTCTCTTTATCAACAACATACAATGTAGCGCCATTTAAAAGTGCTCCAAAAATTCCCACTGTTGAGGCATCAAATACAATTGAAGTGGATTGAAGAACTCTGTCTTGAAACGTAAAATCCACATAGTTGGTATTACATACCAGCCTTACAACACCTTGCTGAGGGATAAGTGATCCTTTAGGAACACCGGTGGTACCAGATGTGTAGATAATATAAGCCAGATCAGACGAACCATTTACACATTCAATATTTGACTTATCATTGTGATAAGAGCTGGAAGAATCCATACTGATCTTTGCAATTTCTTCAGTAGTTTCTGCAAGATACTTATCCTGGGTGACAAGAATCTTGCATCCTGAATCCTTGATAATAAAGTTTTTTCTAAATTCAGGATATTCAGGATCAAGTGGCACATAAGCTCCTCCGGCTTTTAATATTCCAAATATCCCTACAATCATATCAACCGACCTGTCAACTAATATACCGACCGGATCATTAGCCCTGACATTTGAATTTCTCAAAACACGGGCTAACTGATTTGTTCTTTCATTTAACTGCCTATATGTAAGTGAATTTTCTTTGAAAACAAGGGCTGGTTTGTCAGGATAGAGACGGGCATTTTTTTCAAATAGCTGAATTATAGTCTTGTCCTTAGGATAGTCTGTAGTATTGGCGTTAACTGAACTAATCATTTTCAGGTCTTCTTCAGACAACATAGAGGCTGAACTTACAGGCAAATTATTATTTTCCAACAAATTCCCGATCAGTATCAATAAATGATCCTTTAATCTAAGTATTGTTTCCTGCTTAAGGATGTCAGTGTTGTATTCTATCTCTCCTTCAATATGACCATCTTCCTCCCACATATAGAAAGAAATATCAAAAGGAGAAACTCCATTTTTTACTGTAGTCCTGCGGCCTTTAATCCCGCCCAAATCCATCGGGATGGTCAAATTGTTAATCCACGACAGGGAAACCTGGAAGAAAGGATTGATTCCGGGATTTCTCTCAGGGCTGACTGCTCCTACAATTTTATCAAAGGAGAGTTCGGAATGTTGAATAGAATTATCGAAAGACTCCTTTGTATTTATAATATGATCCCTGAAATTAGTTTCGTCATCCTGCGGAAGTTTTACAACTATAGTATTTACAAATAATCCAAATACTTCAAAGGAAAAACATGACCTCCGATTTGAAACAGGTATGCCAACACATACATTATTTTCACCCGTATATTTCCTGAGCACTATTCCCAGAAGAGATAAAACAGTATTAAAGAGGGAGGTGTTAGTCTCTTTGCTGACTTCTCTGAGCTTTTTGGAATATTCATCTGATATAATAAAGTGTTCCCTGCAACCGAATCCGGTTGGCTCATTCTTCCTGGGAAAATCGTAAGGAAATTTTAATTCCGGAGGGCAATCTTTCAGGTATTCCTTCCAGAAATCCACAAGCTCTTTTTCCTTTTCCGATGCCAAGGGCTTCTTCTCAGCCTCTGCACAATCATAACTGTAATACCTCAGGGGTTTAAGTGAAATATCCTTACCCCTGATAAGGTTTGTATAAATACGGCTGAATTCCAGTACGAAAATACGGCGTGATAAGCCGTCAAAAATAAGATGATGGACTGTTGCATGAAAAAAGTAGCTGTTTTCATCCTCTTTCATCAGGTAGAGCTTGTATAATGGCCCAATTTCTATGTCAAACGGTTTCCTTGAATCCTCTCCTGTAAAAGAGAGAATTTCTTCCCTCCGCGACTGTACAGGATAGGTTGAAAAATCTTTTAATTCAAGCTCAACCTGCCTGGGTAATATCTCAATATAAGGATACCCGTCATTATGCCGGAAAACCGAGAACATTGTGTGTTGTCTCTCAAACAAGATTCCAAGGCTCTTTCTAAAGACTTCAGGATCGATCCTGCCCTCAAGATGGTAAGTCAACTGAATATTATACGCAGGATTTAGTTTGTCCTGATGGTATAATATCCAGAGTCTTTTTTGATTAGAAGACAACGGCAGGTTTGATTGATCTGACAGATGAATTAACTCTTCCATATTTCTTATTTGATTTTTTGGAAAATTTCAGCTACTTGTTAGCTTAATGTAACTCTCAATTTTTGAAAGGTATTAGATTTTATTATTCTGAAAAAGTGATTTTAATGTTATACCATTAACGAATAGAAAGGCCTGAATAAATTGTTTTCCCAGAACTATTTTTAGGAATCTTATCTATGTGTCTTATAGAAAATCCTTTTATGTTTATTCCTGTTTTCATTGAAAGGTACTCCCTTACTTCCTGCTCCCTGGAATAGTCATTGATATATACTACCATATTGTCATCCTCACCAATACATGCACAGTCTGGTATAATATTCTTCAGAAGGCGCTCAGTCTCATCAAGATTAACACGATTGCCAAAGAGTTTAATGAATCTCTTTTTACGTCCTACTATATAATAAAAATTATCGGAGTCTCTTTTAGTAAGGTCACCAGTTATTAGGATGCCTTTGTTCTCATCTTCCTTTATCAGGTCATCACCACATTCTGCGTACCCATGAGATACATTTCTCCCTTTATATACCAGCTCTCCAACAATTTCAAATCCTGTAACTGGTTCATTATGGTCATCAATAATGCTGAACTCTCCGCCAGGGATAGCCCATCCCATGCTTCCAAGTTTTGACAGAGCAAATTCATGGGGAAGGTAGCTCATTCTTGCAGTTGCCTCAGTCTGACCGTACATTACATAAAAACGCTTGTTACTTTTACTTGCCCACTCTGCAAACTCCTTGTTAAGATCGGGATTCAGTTTGCCTCCCGCCTGAGTCATATATTCAATAGACGGAAGTTCCATCTGAAAAAAACGCAACTTTTTAAGTATTTCGTATGTATAAGGGACTCCTGACATCGTGGTTGCTTTTTCTTTCTTAAGAAATGACCAGAACTCCTTTTCCATCAATGTTCTTGATGTCAGAAGAACTGTTGCTCCAACCAGAAAATGGCTGTTGATGATTGAAAGTCCGAATGAATAATTCATTGGCATAGTAGTAATGGGACGATCAGTATCTTTTATTGAGAGGTATTCTGCGATTGATCGTGCATTGGCCTCTATGTTTTCATAAGTTAGTCTGACAAGCTTTGGACTGCCAGTGCTCCCCGATGTGGTTAAAAGTAAGGCTAAATCCTTATGCATTGAATAAATTTTGTTAAACTCCAGTTTAATAAGCACGTATTCATCTGCCGTAAAGATAACCTGGTATTGAGAAAATTCCGGAAGACGATACTTTGGGAACCACAGATATTCAGGTTTATATGCTTCAATCAGATCATCTAATAACTCTTTGTCAAGTGTAGCATCAAGCATTAAAGGGACAACTCTATTTGAGATAAAAGAAACATATCCACATAATGATTCCAAATGGTTCTGACATAAACAGAAAATCAAACATCGATGTCCGATTTTACTAAATATTAATCTGGAAAAATCATTTATATCCCCATATTTAATACTTTTTCCCTCATCCGTGATAACTGCAGTGTTTTCTTTAAATGAAAGTAACAGGTTGTGAGTATACATAACTAAAATTTATTTATTAATAATTTCTAACATTCAATGAAATAGAAAACTTTATATAAAAACAGTTGAATTTTGTAGTTAATAATGTCATATACTGACAGGCTTAATATACTTATAGCTGGTTTTAGTAAAATATGCAAACCAGCTTGAAATGCTCAAAAACTTGAACGCGTCTTTAAATATATTAGGAGATGCTACAGATATCCCAAATACTATCATAATATCAACAAATACAGTAATAGCTAAAAAACAAAATGCAAGAATTAAAATACCAGATACGAAAATTATTGAAAGGGAAACTAAAGATGTTTAATAAGAAGCCTGGTTAGTTTATAGTTCCCCATAATTACATCTGCTATCAAAGTTGTTAATAAAGTACCTGAATTAAAAAAAATCTTTAATCATCATTTCAATATTAACATCTATATATGTCATGTATTCAGCATATTATACATTAATATTGTATTTATTTAATATTTTCTTCCCATTTTCATACGAGGAAAAACCAATTATATCATCTGTTTCAATCATAATATTGAATTTCTCCTCCAATGCAGCAATTAACATCATGTGACCTATCGAGTCCCAAACCGAAACGGAATGATATGTCAAAACAGGTAATTGTTCCCTGTCAACCCTGAAGTTAGTCATGAAAACCTCATCATATTTCTCTAAATTGCTCATAATTTTAGTTTTTAATTGTTGTGTTTCAAGTGAAAATAAGGTCGAAAAAACAGAAATCTAAACAAGTTGTTTATATTCTATAATTGCCCTCAGACATCTCTCAGCCGTATGGCCATCCCAGAGCTCCGGACGAATAGGAAGGCGCTGTTTATTAATAGCTAAAATATATTCGTCGCGGATCTTTTTAATACTATTCCCGACAAGTACGCTTGCGCCTCCATGCTCAAGTAAAGTAATTGGTCTCTCTGTGTTCCACCGTAGAGTTAAACATGGAGTGCCAAGAACTGTACATTCTTCCTGCAAACCGCCACTGTCAGTAAGTATAACCCGGGCATGCATGTTTAGTTTCAACATCTCCATATAGCCTAATGGTTCGAGAACAAACAGATTTTTCTGAGACATTATTTCATTTAACAGCCCGTAGTTTTCCAGCATCTTACGGGTGCGGGGATGTATTGTCCAGATAAGAGGCCTCTCCGGACATACTTCATCAAGCATAAAACGCACAATGGGTTCAAGTACCTCTTTTCTGTCAACATTCGAAGGACGATGCAGTGTCATTACTGCAAAATCATTGTCAATTGATGTACTTAAAAATTCCCAGGATTTGTTAACAGAATTTTCTTTAATAATCTCAATAATAGTCAGCTTTTCAGCTTTGCTCCTGTTGTTTTCAAGCGTGTCAATCATAATATTCCCGGTGAACTTAATTTTATTGTCAGGAACGCCTTCTTTTCTTAAATTTTCAGATGACATCCTGTCGGGAGTAAACAGAAGATCCGAGATCCTGTCTGCAACAAGACGGTTAATTTCCTCAGGCATCGTCATATCGCCGGAACGTAACCCTGCTTCAATATGACAACACAAAATATTTTCTTTTTTAGCTGTAACCGAACATGCAAGTATCGCGTTAACGTCACCAACTATTACAACCCAGTCAGGTTTATTGTTCCGTAATACCTTTTCGAATTCAATCATAGTTTGACCTACCTGTTCAGCATGACTGCCCGAACCAATACCCAGATTTATATCGGCATCAGGGATTTCAAGTTGCTCAAAAAAAGCTCGCGACATACGATCATCATAATGCTGACCCGTATGCACCAGGATATGTTCGATAATATTGTTATTTAATGCATTATGTGCCTTAATAGCTTTAATAAACGGAGCTATTTTCATGAAATTCGGGCGGGCGCCTACAACAGAGATTATTTTCATATAAAGTTTATAAAATGTTTATTAACTTATTTTGGAAATCGTTAAGAAAAATTCAAGATTTAAGCTGATAATTCTATACGTTTTGCCCATCGAATTCTGTGTCAGGGGAAAAAAGATTAATCAACCTCAGCTCAAACGCCGTATTTGAGAGGAAATGATTATAATTTTTAGCGTTGATTAATTTTTAATTATTGAGAAATCAAGACGCCGGTTTAAAATCCTCACTTCTTCTATAAAATTGGATGCAACAGGCCTGTATCCGCCAAAACCTTTTGCAATTAACCTTCCACTATCTATACCTTTACTTATCAAATAGTTAGTGATAGTTTGAGCATATTTTTCAGATATAATGAGCTTATCTGCAGGCAATCCTGTGTTATCAGTATGCACCCCGACTTCAATCCTGATTTCGGGGTATTTGTTCAATATTTTTTGAATTTGATCAAGCAATAAGTATCCGTTGGCAGTCAGCCTGTTATAACTATCAAAATAAGAATCAGTTGAAGTACCGAATAATTTTTTAAGCCTGTTAAGTTCCTTTGCTGCCGGATCTTTCAGAACCTCAATTTTCGTCCTGACATCCTTAAACCCTGCATCCTCTATTTCCTTGTATGCATTGTATGTATCCATCAATCTCATTTGCTGATCAATAATATAACTATATGTTCCTGCCTCGCTATTAAATATCTCCTCTATCACATACTTATCCGGAACTTTACTGAAAATAACGCTGTTTGAGTCAATTCTTTCCCGGGAAGATAATATTTCAACCTGGAACACTGCATCCTGTATATATTCGTCTTCTGCAGAATAAATCGAATTAATAGTACTGTTTTTAAATTTTCTAATATCAGGCAAATCAGCGTTTGAAGAAGAATTTCTAACGAGAAAAGCTGACTTTTCCTTAAGGTCATTAAAAACTAATATTTTCTTTGAAGAACCTGTTTTGATAATTTTACCGGTTAAGTCAGTTTTCAATGTTAATTCCAGATTAACGAGATATTCTCCCTTTCTATTAAAAGAGTGTTTTACTTTTTCGCCTTGTATTCTGGTACTGTCACCAAAATCCCAGGAAAAATTTAATATTTCATAGCCCGGGAGGTACGATTTTAGTCCGTCAAAATCTATCGCTTTTCCTTTTATGGAAACATCCGGCGAATTAATATACGGTTGTTCAAAATCTCTGAGATCCAGAAGATATGCCAGCTTTGAGAAAAACAATTTTCCATTGGATCTTTCAACAATGTCAAGCTTAACATTAAATTTTCCGGGACCCGGGAAACAATTATTTACAACTGCTCCATATTTCTTTTTCTTGTTGCCGAAATCCCATACATATTTAAGATCTAAAGTATCAATGACGATAGATCCGCTATCGCTGAATATAAAACAATACTGGTTTTCCTTCTGAACCGTGCTATAAAAAGTCTGTGGAAAATTTGTTCTGAAGTGATAAATATCAAATGACGAATCCCTTTTAGATGAGAAATATCCCTCATTCATTAATGAGTCGGTAACTATTCCAAAATCATCATATTCTGAGTTAATTGGAGCATCAAGATGAATGGGAGTGAGCCAATCCTCACCGGAAAATCGCGAAAAGAAAATATCTTTTTTCCCAAGGCCGGGATGACCATCTGAAGAAAAGAATAGTTCTCCCGCCTGATTAATATAAGGATAAACTTCGTTACCTTTTGTATTAATAACCGGGCCCAGATTTACCGGATCATTCCAGTAACCTTCTTTGAATTGGCTATAATAAATATCAGAACCTCCAAAACCTCCCGGTTTGTCAGAAGCAAAAAATAACCTCTTACCATCCGGTGAAAGACTTGGAGTGGTTAAATTATACCATTCATTATTAATTCTTAATTCTCTTGTTTTCGTCCATTCTTTCCCAACCAATACTGCACAAAAAATTCCCAGTTTATTCCTCGTGCTATTTATCTCGCGCAAACTACTACTGACTTCAAGATTCCTGGAATAATAAATAGTATCTCTCCCTGTGTTAAAAGTTACCGGCCCGTCATTTAATTTTGTCGTCAGGCTTTTTGAAAAAAGTCGTGAATTCTCCCATTTAACCTCACCGGTAGTATCAATAAAATTAATTTTAAAAAGCCTTTTATCCAGGGCTGATGAATAATTAAATAAATTAAGATCCCGGTTTGTACAAAAAATAATTCCGTTACTATAATAAACAGGCGCTAATTCATCATATTTATCCGAGCTGAATGAGGCTTTTTTAATAGTATAGGTCTCTGGTTGCCCCAGCGCAATTAAGTGAAGGAAAGAAATAATAAGAATTCCTATTGCCGGTTTGAAATTCATAATTCAAATTTAAATATTAAAAAATCAGCGGATTAGCAACATCAATCTTATAACGAAACTCATACCTGAGCATTATCTCATAAGAACCATTACTATATTTTCCAATTTTCCCGATATCAAAATCGTAAGTATAAGCTACTTTTAGCTGGTTATTAACCTGAAACTGAAATAATCCTGCAAATGACCGCCCATTCCTGTAAGAGATTCCTGCCCAGAACCGATCAATATAATTGAAATAAGTATTTATGTCGATGAGAAAATTTTTCCCGGGAGCCAGAGTAAGAAGAGTCGAAGGAAAGAACTTAACTTTTGGAGACACCTTAAAAACATATCCATAGTTTAACAGAAAATTATACTGACCCGGATCAATATTCAAACTATATCTGTTTTTATCAAAGTTAAACTTGTAGTTAAAAAACTTTGGTATTGAGAACCCCGCTGAGTGGTTTTTGTAGGTGTAGTATGTTCCAAAGCTAAAATTCGGAACGACAAAAAGACGCGAATCAATAAGGTAAAATTCATCTCCGGGATCAAGGGCAATAAGATCCGACCATGCAGTATTGGTAGTAATCAATCCGGCGCCCAGCCCGAACGAAAGAGTCCCTTTTCCAATATCCATTTTATAAGCATAGCTGGTAATAATCTGCGTTTCTTTAGTCACACCAATCTTATCACTTACTATGGTGAGTCCCAGTCCTACTTTTTCATCGAAAAAAGGCGCATCAGCGCTTAATATCATAGTTTCAGGAGCTCCTTTAACACCAACCCATTGTTTTCTGAAGAAAGCAGAAACATTAAGCGCTCCTCTTTTCCCGGCAAAAGCGGGATTAATCGTAAGAGGGTTTAATAAATATTGATCAGTTACAGGAGTCAATTGCCCGAATACGCTTAAAGGAATCAGCAGAAAAAAAAATATCTTAATTATTTTTATCATTCTATCGCTTAATTACTATATAACCACTTATAGATTTGCCACTTACTGTTTTCAGGACAAAGAAATAGGTATCGTCAGGAAGCGGATTTTCATGATAATCCACTCCATTCCATTTATTATCATAATTATTATTACTATACACCTGTGCTCCCCGCCTGTCAAAAATGGTAAGTTCTGTTTTTCCAAGTGTTTCTATTCCCTTTAAAACAAAATAATCGTTTTTGCCATCCATGTTTGGCGTAATTAGTGTTGGTATTACAAAATCATGAATAAGAATTGTCAGGGAATCGGAAGAAGATGGACAAAACCCATTGGTAACAGTCCATAAAAGAATGTTTTCACCAAGCGAAAGGGCGGAGACAATAGTTTTAGGATTTAAAGAATCCGAAAACTCACCATTGCCAGAAATAAGGGACCATTTCCCTGATTCATAAATATCCGGCATGGCAGCTGCCATAGTTGTCCGGAATAAATTTTCCAGAATCTGGTCGGGTCCGGCATAAGCCACAGGATTTTTCCTGACTTCAACCAAAATTGTATCACTATTCTTACAACCGTGCTGATCGGTAAGCGTAATATTAAACAATGTGGATGTCAAAGGAGTGGCAATAGGATCTATAATTTCCGGATTATTCACCAATGTATCCGGTTTCCATTGGAAGGAACCCACTCCCATAGCCTCCAACTGAACCGACTCTCCTATACAAATGACAGTATCTCTACCTGCTGAAACAGAGGGTAAATCATAAAATATTACTTTTATTAAGTCAGCAGACTGACATGTGCTATTTACTTCGGTCCAGACAAATTCATATTCACCAAACTTAGTGACTGTTACCGTGGCAGCGGAGGTATCAGGATCGGGACTAAATATTGCATCTCCCGGTCCGCTGAACATTGACCAGGTACCTGTTCCTCCTACTGTCCCTGGGATAGCGTTCAAAACAAAATCCAGATCACACTCCGTGCTGTCTTTACCTGCATTCGCGGCAGGAACCTTGACAAAATTTACATTGGCAGACGCGCTATTTGAACATGTTCCGTTAACTTCTGTCCAGGTGAAGGTATAATTCCCATAATCTGATACAGTTACTTTTGAATTGGGTGTGTTCGCGTTGGGGCTAAAGTCCACTGGTCCGGTACCCTCGGTTTTAGTCCATGTACCAACCCCGACACCTGGTGTTGCATTGAGTAAGAATTCCAAACCGCAGTTATTGCCTCCTGCACCTGGATTAGCAACCGGTTGCTGACTAAATATAACCGTTACAGTTGCACTATTTGAACATCCTTCATTCACTTCTGTCCATGTGAAGTTATATGTTCCATATTCCGATACTGTAACTTCCGCCGTTGGAGTATCTGCAGCAGGGTTAAAAGTTACTGTTCCCGGTCCTGTGGCTTTTGTCCATGTACCAACGCCAAGACTTGGCAGAGCATTAAAGCTGAAGTTCAAATCGCACTCAAAGCCACCTGTTCCGGCATTGGGTGCAGGTATTGCATTAACAATATTTGTTATTCCTGTTGAAATGGCTGTACATCCATTTGAACCTGTGACTATTACATCTACTATCTGGCCATTTGTGAGAGAACTTGTGGTATAGGTTGCCAAAGCGGTAGCTTGCACACTTATCCCTCCTACTCTGAAGTTATAATCTGTTCCTCCTCCGGCAGTAAAGGTTATGCTCGTCCCCGGACAAAAAGTGTTATCTGCATCTGAGCCGGAGAGTGTTGGTAGTGGTATTACATCCATCGTTAAAATAACCGGTGTCCGGGTACTGCTTAAACATCCTGTTGTTGTATTTCTTGCAATGGCATAGTAGGTACCGGCAGCCTGGGGAATATAACTCAGACTTCCACTTTTCAAGAGAGTTCCACCTGATGCAGCGCTGTACCAGTCTATTGTCTCTCCGCTTGATACTGTGGCAGTTATGGCTGAAATTACTCCTGAAGCACAATAGGATTTGTTTCCTCCGCTAACCGGCGCCTGCACAACCGGGCAGGCACAATTAGGGGCTGTCACAACAATTGTGCTCTCACAACCAGACCCATCGGTTACCTTAACAGTAACATTTGTCCCGGATAAAACTCCGGTTATGTTCCAACCATTACCTCCCGTGTTGGCCACAATACCTGAAGTGGCGGTTACTACAGCTAAAGTGCCGAAAAATGTCCCTGCTACTACTGCAAGTGAATAGGTTGATAAATCAGGTGAACAGGCAGCAGGCGTGGTCACGGAAATATACATTAGCATTTGATTTACCGTTACCGTTGCCGTTCCTGTTAAAATATTTGAGCATGCCGGTGCAGTCTGATAAATGACACTTACCAGATTGTAGGCAAATATTCCTGTTGTATTTGTCAGTGCGTTCACAGTTGCTGAAGTGCCGGCGCCAACATTTATCATCGTTTGATTAGCTCCGTTTATATTATATGTAATTGTAACGGGTAAAGTCTGAGGGTTATTGAATGTAATAACGGGGGCAGTTGCATTCTGACAAACAGTTATTGTTCCGCTTATCGTGGCTGTCGGCGTGGGACGAACTGTCACCGTGGTGGATGCTGAAGATGACAGCCCGTTGCAACCAATGGCTGTTACACTTACTGTTGCAGCGCCTGAAAAGCCCGCAGCCCAGGTTACGGTGGCTGTTGTTCCTGTCCCTGAAATAGTATTACCTGTGCCAGTGACTGTCCAGTTGTAGCCGGTGGCATTGGCGGCTGTAGTAGTATAAGTTGTATTGCCGCTTCCCTGGCAAATAGTTGTAGCCGATGGTGTTGGTGTAACCGGCGTGCCTACTATTGGAGTAATTGTTAAAGGAGCCGTTGCTATGACGTCAGCACATCCGCCTGCTGCCAAAATGGTATTTGTAACTGTATAAGTACCTGCCGTACTTGTGGCCAGGTTTACCTGACCGGTGGCAGTACTTACAAAATTCAAGCCTGCTGTTGATGAGAATATGCCTGCTACGCCTCCTAAACCAAATGTTGGATACGGGTTAGTTGCATTTCTGCAATATGGAGTAGCTGTATAACTAAATGTAGCTACCGGTGTGGGACGAACTGTCACCGTGGTAGAAGCTGAAGTTGATGGTCCGTTGCATCCGTTTGCTGTTACCCTTACTGTTGCAGCGCCTGAAAAGCCCGCGGCCCAGGTCACGGTCCCTGTTGTTCCTGTTCCGGAAATAGTATTACTTGTGCCTGTAACGGTCCATGTGTAGCTGGTTGCATTGGTGGCAGAAGTAGTATAAGCTGTATTGGCGCTTCCCTGGCAAATAGTAGTAGCCGACGGCGTTGGTGTAGCCGGGGTGCCTACTGTTGGGGTTACTGTCATATTAACGATATTGGATGTCGCCGGACTACCTGTTGCACAGGTCGCATTCGAGGTCATAACACAGGTTACTGCATCATTGTTTGCCAGTGTGGTAGTGGTATAGGTAGTTGAATTGCTCCCAACATTTGTTGATCCTACTTTCCATTGATATGCTGGTATTGTACCTCCATTCGTTGGTGTGGCTGTGAAGGTGACCGATGTTCCTGAGCAAATTGTGGTTGCCGATGCTCCAATACTTACACTTGCGGGTTGATTTGGATTTACAACAATGTCTTTCGTAGCAAAAGTTGTACTGCACGATCCTCCGCTGGTAGTTAATGTTAATGTGATCGGGGTTGTTGAATTGGATGAAGCAGTAAAAGTGGCTGTACCAGGAGTGCTTCCTGTATTGTTAGCAAAAGTACCACTGGGGGCTGACCATATAGCAGATGTCGCTCCTCCACCAAATGAACCTCCCAATGCTGCGGATGTTCCCCCCTGACATATCGCTGCAACCGCTGATCCTGCACCTACTGTTGGATTAGGATTTACAACAATATTTTTGGTATCTATTATCGTTCCGCATGAACCTCCGCTGGTAGTTAATGTTAATATGATTGGGGTTGTTGAATTGGATGCAGCAGTAAAAGTGGCTGTACCAGGTGTGCTTCCTGTATTGTTAGCAAAAGTACCACTCGTGGCTGACCATATCGCCGATGTTGCTCCACCACCAAATGAACCTCCCAAAGCTGCGGATGTTCCACTTTGGCAAATTGCTGTCATAGCTGATCCTACACTTACGGTGGGGTTTGGATTTACAACAATGTCTTTCGAAGCAGAAGTTGTACTGCACGATCCTCCGCTCGTAGTTAATGTTAATGTGATTGGGGTTGTAGAATTGGATGAAGCTGTAAAAGTGGCTGTACCGGGAGTGCTTCCTGTATTGTTAGCAAAAGTACCACTGGGGGCTGACCATATAGCAG
>JBAXXU010000094.1:0-16402 GCA_037127735.1 Bacteroidota bacterium | reverse complement strand
AGCCTAATAAGGAAGACATTGCTGCTGTAATATTCAGATCTACTGCCATTCCACCTGCAGCCGCGAATCCGAAATTTGCACGATCCAAATATGCAAGACTATAAGTGATAAAGGCAATAGGTATTAATCGATACCAACGTTTTCTTGAAAGCATTTTTTCCATTATTTAAATTTTATAAAATTACATTAGTGTCCTCTTAGCTGCCATTCTTAGCCACCGATTCAGCAAGTCCGCGAATGTAACCTGTTGCATAAAGATTTCCTAAGGTCATATAGCCCGGTCGTTCATTAGATTCTCCGTACATAGTTGGCACGTGATCGGGCCTTAGCGGACCATGGAAGCCGATGTCGTAGTAGGCTTTCATAGCTTCGTACATATCAATCTGACCTTCATCATGGAAACATTCGGTGAATTTAGAGCTTGGTATAACTCCACTAAGGTCTTGTATGCTTCTGAAATGAACAAAATTTATTACTTCGCGTTTTCCCCATCTTCTCACAAGGGAAGGTATGTCAGCGCCCATCAGGGAGAAGTTACCCTGACACATGGTGATTCCATTGTATTTGCTGGGATAAATATCGAGCATCCGGTCGAAATTTTCGACGGTATTCATTATGCGCGAAATGCCCTGGATACTGTCAACCTGTGGATCATCAGGGTGCAAAGAAAGGTTCATGCCTGTTTTCTCTGCTTCGGGAACAACGGCTTTTAGAAAATATTCAAGGTTTTTCCATAAAGTCTCTTTTGAAATTTCACCATACTGAGTTAATGGTTTGCCTTTCATATCTTCATAATCAAAAGCAGTCATCAAAGCGCCTCCGCGGCCGGGTCTGTCCATTTGAGTACGCGCCCAGCTGATAACAGGCATCCAGTTATAGCAGATAACATCTACATCCCCATACTGCTTAAGGTTTTTCATGAAGGTTATAAAATTTGATATTTCTTCATCTTTGCCTGACAAACCAAGTTTTGTCAGTGTGCCAAGTGAAGGAGGTCCTTCCACCACGGTCCATTTTATTCCCTCTTTTTCCCATATTTCCTTTGTAGCAGTTATCGCCTTTGGATCCCAGGCTTTTAAATCACCGACTCTTTCTACTCCTGAAACTGCGTGAAGAACACCCATTTGCCGCGCAAAAGGTACCTTGGGTGAGGTCGGGCCCATAAGAAAGGCAAACTTAATACCGGCATCTTTCACGTATGGTTTAATTTTGCCGGCTTTCTTACTTGTTTCACCCGGGGTTGATATAGCTGAAGCCATACCGCCGACAGACATTACTGCTGCCAGGGAAGCGCTTTTTTTTAGGAAATCTCTACGGTTGTCTTTCATCTTATGTAGATTGTGATGTTTATTTTTTTTGAGATAGTTCAGCTTTTACAAGAGTATCAGGAATAGAAACCAGCTCAATACCCTTGTTATGACCCAGATTCCGCGAGTACTGTTTCTGTTCTGCATTATTCCAATGCTCGTGAGTACCTAAGCTTGACAAAAGTTTTCCGCTGTTGTCAGGATCGTACAGGATTCCTTCAGGCCAGTTAGATGAGTCAGCGGCCTGATGCAGGTAATCATCTACTCCATTCATGTTGGGACCGTTTTCCGGCGCATTGTTTATTGGGTCGTGTTTATTTATTCCGTTCCATTCCGTTCTCAGGAAATCAAAACAAACCGACTCAAGAGCAACCTGATCCTGCGATAAAAATATCGAGTTACAATAGTCATTATTGAATGGAGTCATAAAGTATTTAACTGTCGGCTTTGTTTCAGTTCCCCCACCGGCAAATAAACCATCCACTATATAGAGCAGAGTGTTTTGTCCCATGTATTTTCTTCCCATGAGATCTACCAAAACACGATATTTGTGATATCCTCCGTTAGAAGGAATTCCTTCTCGCGGAATCAATAGCGAATGGTGAAGATAACCTGCTGATTCTCTTGTCTGGGAACCGAAATGATTTTTGGCATTTAATGAAATTCCGGCCCAGACATGAGGTTTCAGATTGGCGGTATTTATCAGATAGTCGGCTTTTTCCATGATATCGTATAGCTTATCACTCTGCGTTTTATCTGAATAATAAATAAGATCATTTGAAGATGGACTGATGAGTGTACGACCATACGCGGTAGAAAATTTATCAGTATAAACTACCCCCGGAAATTCTGCAAACCAGATATCATAATTGTGTCCATAAGTGTTGGTCATGGGATCTCCAACTGCAATATCTGCCTGATTTACACCTGATTCGTTCACAAGTTCTCTTAATAGCTCAAGAACAAGATATGGCCCTGTTTCCGTTGCTCCCATACTGATTCTTCTCCTTTCTTCATTGGGTTTTAATGTTTTTGGGAAGTAATATCCATTTTTTTTATCTGCTGAATTTAAAACCCACCTCGAAGTACCCTGGTTTATCTTTATAAAGATTTTTTCACCTTTAGTATAACCAATATTTTTCTGAGACTTCCTTATATTTTGAGAATGAAACAGGACATTCCATGATTCCTTAACAGTTTTCTTAAAGGTAAGTTTACTTAAAGCATTACGAACCATTTTTCCAACCACTTTTTCGTAAGTGTTTTGAGGTTTATAATACCAATCCTGTGTATTAAAAGCGCTTATACAATTTTCATTTGTGGCCTCAGGGTTCCATACCCATACTACCCGGCCAGGATTGATACCCAAAGCATTACCAATGGGCTGGTTTGGTCCGTCATCAGGACCAAATTTAATTATCTTATTCTGGTAAGAAGTAATTGTATTTTGAGAAGGAGTTATTGCCATCGTTACTATTACGCCAAAAGTCAGCAATCCTGTTGAGAGGTATCTTACATTAAGAAATTTTCGCTTTACTTTTCTTGATGTGGCAACGATACCCGCAACTGCCAGCAGATAAAGTACAAAACCCGACATTACAGGAGCGGCAACCCTCATGCAGGGATAAGCTGCACGGCTCGGTTTCGGAATTACCCTTATCAGAAACCAGAAAGTCGAAATAATCCCTGAGATGAAATAGAGTAATTGTGGTAGAAAATTATGACTTCTGAACCAGGCTCTTATTTTATCTGATTTTGGTTTGAGATTAAGGCTGTTAAACTTATTTTCTTTTGTCATGGTTAAGGCTAAGGAGTAGTTAAGTATTTGTAATTTAGAATAATAACCAAGTATGTTAAGATGGTTCTTTTGTCATAAGTTAACTCCAGAGCCTGTCGTGAGAGCGTTTTTCGGTCCATTCAGGAGTTGGTTCAAAATAACCTTTTGCATCGCGGTTGAGGTGTTTTTTCACCTCTTCATCATTCAGCTCTATTCCTAACCCCGGCGAATCAAGCGGGATATTGGCAAACCCTTTGGTAATCATTGGTTGACTTCCGGTCATTTTTACCAGATTTCCCCACCATGGTGAATCGACAGAGTGATGTTCAAGCGCGAGAAAGTTCTGAGTGGCAGCGGCGCAATGAACATTAGCCATGAAACAGACCGGAGAACCGGCCATGTGCATAGCCATTGCAACACCGCTGTCTTCAGCATAATCGCCGATTCTTTTGGTTTCTAAAAGGCCGCCGGATGTACCCAGGTCTGGTTGGATAACATCAACAGCGCGAGCATCTAACAAGGGTTTAAAACCTCCTTTGAGCATGTAAATATCTTCCCCGGTAGCTATTGGTGTTTCAAGAGCGTCTGATAAAGTTTTACATTGGTCAGTGTAGAACCAGGGAACCATATCTTCCAGCCAGGCGAGTCTGTATTTATCCATGGCTCTGCCAAAGCGGATAGCATTGTTAACATCAAAATGGCCGAAGTGGTCCGCGCAGAGAGGCATTTCATAACCAACAGCATTTCGTACATCTTCAACATATTCAGTTAAACCGGCTAATCCTTTATCGGTTATCTGAACCTGGGTAAACGGGTGTAGTGTATTTCCGTAGCTCATATAATCTTTCAGATCGTACTGGCCTGTTGCGCCATCCCAGAATTTATTATTTACCAGCGCATCGGGAATATTTGCTACTACATGTATGCCAAGGTCCATTTTAAGCCAGGTAAAGCCTTGTTCCTCTACCCTTTTTTTCATTGTCAGTGCAAAAGCCTGTGGATCCCTGGCGCCCGGGGTGTCGGCGTATAATCGTATTTTATCGCGATATCTTCCGCCAAGCAGCTGCCAGGCTGGAACGCCATAAGCTTTACCGCACAAATCCCATAAAGCCATTTCAACAGCGCATACACCACCACCCTGACGACCATGATAACCAAATTGTCTGATTATTTTAAATATCATCTCGACATTACAGGGATTCAAGCCAAGGATACGGCTTTTCAGCATGAGAGCATAACGCTCGTCCGCACCATCGCGCACTTCGCCTAACCCGTAAATACCCTGATTCGTATCGATACGGATGATAGTTGTACGCCCGACATTTCCCATAACCGCTATACGCATATCGGTGATCTTCAGGTCAGATGGACTTGAAGAACGCTGAACATTCGAAGTGGTCCGGGCTATCGTATCTTCTATCGAAAGGTTCATTAACCCCCCCAAAGCTATACCACCCAAAGCTGCTTTTTTAAGGAAATTACGACGATCATTTGAAGTAGATGGATTGGTTATTTCTGCTTTGACGGCATCGGCTTCAGTTCTCTCTTTTTGCCTTGTTTCTTCAGCAATCTTCTGTAAAATACTTTTCATTATTTTTTAGTTTAAAATATGAGTCATCTGGAAAGAATTTTATTAACCTGAATTATTCACAAATATACTTAGAGTGCTCTTTTCCTTTGTGTTACTTTGTGAGGTACTTTGTGTCCCTTAGTGGTAAAAAAAGTATTAAACACTAAGTCGAACAAAGGATTACACAAAGGCTCACAAAGTTTATGAATAAAAGAAGTTAAAAGGTTTTTTTCAATATAACAGAATAAATTAATAGTTTCTTTCTTTAAGATAATTATCAAGCTCTGCTTTTGTCATTGGAAGTTTACCCGGGTATTTATTCGCCCATTCAAGAAAGTCTTTCTTGATCTCTTCTGTCCACTGGCTGTCAATCTGGCCGGCAAGGTATTTTTTTTCCTGAAGACGCTGATGGCCGAATTCGTCGCGAAGAGCAGTAACTTCGGAAGTCAGAACCAGGTCTTCAACAAGATAGGCCGGAATAAAAATCACGCCATATTTTTTAGCAAGAACCACATCTCCCGGTAGTACGGTAGCGCGTCCCACGCGTATTGGTGCATTTATTGAAGTCAGCATCATTTGCTGAATATATGAGGGATCTGCTCCTTTTATCCAGCCATTAAAACCTTTGATCTCGCTTATCCCTTCCTGATCTCGTACCGAGCCATAGAAAACAACGCCTCTTTGTGATTTCGCGTAGATTGAATTACCAAGGTTGTCGCCAATTAAGGTGCCATCGGCTATTTTGCCATAGGCATCAGCTACGTAAACATCCCCGGTTATTAACATATCAATTGGCCATGAGTTTGTTCCGCCCTGTTGAGCCCTGTTTTCTAATTTACCCTGTTCTTTTACCTGTTTTTCAAGATCAGGTCTCAGAGGCATATACTGGGCAGTAACAACGCGACCGGTCATTACCTGGTCAGGATTGATAATGGTCCAGTCGCCTTCATACTGATTCTGAAATCCTTTATTACGTAATACTCCCCATGCCTCCTCTATTGAAATTTTCTTCAGTCGTTCAAGTATAGCATCTGATACCTTAGGTCTTCCATCGGCAAAGCGATCACCGTTCCATTCAACTGTCAAAGCTTTTATATACTCAGGTGATGAGCCTACATTCTGACTATAGGAAAAAAAACAGCTCAATAGGAATGTAGCAAGCAAGATGATTTTCTTATTCATAATTTAAAATTTTTAGTTATTGTAAATATATGTTTTTCATTTTAAGATATTATCTTTTTATAGCTGAAAAAAGAATGATTATCAGTGTTATTTATGTGAGGTTTAAATATCTGATAATTAGAAACTGAGGCTGCGTTGCCTGTTTCTCGTTTTTCCTTTGTGCCGAGTGCCTCCGGGAATCTGTCGATCCCTTTTATCAACCTAAGGTTTGTTTTGCCGGTAAAAACCAGAAGCCCCGGCCACCATTAACCGGAGTAAATTGGCCCTGATTCCCTGGTATCAGTTCAATAACACCTGATTTTTTTAACTTTAGGCACTTTTAACTTTAGTTCACTTTAAGTACTTATTGGTTACGCCAAATGTTATTAAGCTTTCGGGTAATAAATATTATTTTCGGGCAAGAACTAATCATAAGTGCCGGGTCGTTATTGATAATTAAATTAGTGATATAGCTCAATATATAATATATTTTTAGTATCTTACATGTTTATTTTTTAGTGTATAACCTTTAAACTCTTCACACATGAAAAAATTGATCATCCTTATGGTATTGCTTGCTTTTGCCGTAAATGGTAATGGCCAGTGCAAGTTCTACACCAATAGTGGTGCAACTTTAATTACTGAAACAAAATGCGGTGAATATAAGGACATCACTGTTACAATGCCTGTGCCTGCTAATGTTTCGACGTATGATGCGTTTACAGTTAGAGTATCCCTGAGCTCAATAGATGTTAAGGCAATTTGTGAATTCAACAAAAACAAAATTCAGAGTAAACTCGCGGGGAAAAGTGAAATTTCTTTATTGCTGATCTCTGCTGACGGGAAAAGCAGCGATTTTAGTTTTCCGGATGCCGGCATAACCAATGCTGATCTTTGCGATAACCCAAGGTCATGGAATATGGATAAGATTACTGCAACTGTAACAGCTTCTGGTGGAATAATTCTTTCATATAATGCAGAATCACACTGGGATGAAAATAAAGGCGCTATTGTTACAGTACAGGTTCCCGTTTGGGATGATGGCGAACTTACATCTGAAGGAATTATTACCATCATTCAAATCCCTCTTTCTGATGGAGTAACGGATGAAAACAATAAGCTTTCAATTAAACTTGCAAACCCGTCAAATTCTTCATACAATGCTTATGAACCCGGATACGATTATGATGGCGGACTAAAAATCTATGATAATTCACTTGTCGAAAATTTTGCAATAAAAATATTGTATTTCGATGAAAGTAAACACACTCTTGATTTTATAAAGAGTGATCTTTTAAAGACGTTCAACAATGAGAAGACAGAATTAGGCTGGGCATATTTAGACTATTTTGATTACAACAACAAGCTGGATTTTCAGAAGGCGGCGGCTTCTTCTGATAAGAATACGGTTTCTTTAAAAAAGAAAACTACAAATACCGCTACTGCAAATACTCCCATTGCTTATGAAACAGTAAATATCGAAGGTAAAGATTTCTTTCACTTTGTTTATAACCAGAATAAACATCAATCTGCATTTTATCCAAACCCATCAATGCCTGCAATGAGAGTACATATATATTTGTATTACAAAGCCCCATATATAGTCGTTGTTTCGAGTTGGATTACAGATGACCTTTTGAATAAGGGAGAGGAAACAATAACAAAAGCAGAAGAAATACTTAAATCAACAGTAGGCTCGATAAAAATCAATTAGATAAAATCTGTTTGTGGACTTATCGGGGAGTTTCGTGTTGCCTAAACTTTAGTTCACTTTAAGTACTTATTAATTACCCATATTCAATAGTAGTTCTATTTTTTTGCATAGAATTAGCTTTATTATTGTCAATAATATATGGCAGATCATCAGTTATTATTATAAATGCTGAATTTTCATCCCTTTTAATATACTGTTAGTCAAAATTCAATTTTTCGATTATTTTAATTAAAATGAGATGCATATATTTGATTATCATCCTTTTAGTGTAAAAAGATGATTGAATAATCAGATTATTGCCGGTTTATTCATAAATATTGAGCGGTTTTTGACGAAAGAACACTTTTCAGGTGTTAACAGTTGGTTCTTGTAATTATTCGTCCAAATTTCAAAGACAAAGATTATTTCTCTCATCTCATTTCCCCACTAATTGGGCATTAGCCACTTGACACGTATAGTATTAAGCTCTACTTTTACCGTGTGATTTAATACATAAAAACTATGGAAAGCATTTCAATCATGAACAGATCAGCAGTTAGTGTCGAGAAAAAGGTCAGGACAGATTTCAACAGAGTTAAACGCTCTTCTGAAAAAACTAAATCTTCTCCTGCTATCGATAACCTGATTGCTGAAGGTGGTGAAAACTTTTTCCATTACCTGAAAGGGCTTGGTCTTGCAAATGAACCTAATATGATGGTTCTCTCTTCAAAGCATCATTATTATTATGATAACAGTGATTTAGAAGGTGTAACGACCTTAATAATTATGAAAAAACTTAACATGATAAAACATTTTGATAGTTTTTTACATACTGTCTGCGATGCTTTATCTCCGGTGACCAATTTTATAGGATGTTTTTCTGACAGGAAAACTCAGCAGGAAATCGGATTACATACGCGGATATACAAAAGATTCATTAATTTTTTGGATTCAAGGACTGATGTTGAAATTGACAAAAAAGATGTATCGAGGCTGCTTGAATCGCGTGGCTACAAAGTTATTGATATGACAGAGATAAATGGGTTGACATATTTCAGGACCCAGAACCTTGGATTATCAGCTTAAAAATTGTCTGTTTAAAAGCCCCTTATGAGAATCATATCTACTTGATTTGAGTGAGGATCATCGGAAAGGGGATGTAGTTTAAAAGGGTTAGATGTTGTCTAACCCTTTTATGTTTTATGTTTAAGGGTCGGGCCATCTAAACGGATCAACCAATTCCATAGAAACTTATTCACGCAAGTCGTCCTTTAACATAAGCTATGAGATACGATTGTTTTAAAGTACCTGCTTCTTACTTCTAAGAACAGGGTAAGGAGCTTGGATAAATTAATATTATTATAAAATAAACCAGGGCAAGAGTCAGGTTTGGGTAATTCGCTTGTTTTTGTTATTGTGGTACAAATGCGTGGAAACAAAAAACCCATCTATCTGATAATTTGATAAATGGGTCTATAATTTGTCGGGGTGATCCGACTCGAACGGACGACCACTAGCACCCCATGCTAATACGCTAGCCAACTGCGCCACACCCCGAATTATATATTGCAAAAGTAATCAACTAATCCGATAATGCAAAAAAACAAACCCTCGTAGTAATATACATAGTCTGACTATCTATCTGTAACTTTTATCACAGATGTAAAGTCAAAGTTGCATATATTTGTATTTGAAAATTAGTAAGATAAAAATGGAAATATTTAAGCCGCTGGATCTTCAGAAAAACACTCAAGATATTAATATTGAGAGTGTTGAAAAGGTAAGATGTCTTATTATCGGTTCAGGGCCAGCAGGTTTTACTGCTGCGATTTATGCTTCAAGAGCTAATCTGAAACCTGTTCTATACACCGGTCTCCAGATGGGAGGCCAGCTGACAACAACTACCGAAGTTGATAATTTCCCCGGGTATCCTAATGGGGTGACCGGGCCAGATATGATGGAGGATATTAAAACCCAGGCCGAACGGTTTGGCACCGATGTGAGATTCGGGATTGCAACAGTTGTTGATTTTTCAGGTACTAAACACAAAGTAACTATTGATGATAATAAAATTATTGAGGCCGATGCTGTAATAATTGCTACCGGGGCAACTGCAAAATATCTCGGACTGGAATCGGAGACCAGATATGCCGGTATGGGTGTTTCTGCTTGTGCCACTTGCGATGGATTTTTTTACAGAGGGAAAGATGTTGCTGTTGTTGGAGGTGGCGATACTGCAGCCGAGGAGGCAACTTACCTTGCCGGGCTTTGCCGGAAGGTTTACCTGATTGTAAGAAGGGATGTCCTGAGAGCTTCCAAAGCAATGCAGGATAAAGTAGTCAATACTACTAATATTGAAGTATTATGGGAACATCAGACCGTGAATCTTTTCGGTGAAAACGGTGTTGAAGGAGCGACCCTGCTAAAGAAAAAAGGTACACCTGCCGAAGAGACAATTAAAATAAAAATTGATGGATTTTTTCTTGCTATCGGACATTCTCCTAATTCCGAAGTTTTCAAAAGCTAT
Organism: Bacteroidota bacterium; assembly: GCA_037127735.1. Classification (GTDB taxonomy): domain Bacteria; phylum Bacteroidota; class Bacteroidia; order Bacteroidales; family VadinHA17; genus LD21. The sequence goes on along the minus strand of JBAXXU010000094.1, from coordinate 6,367 downwards.
ATTGAGACAGACCCGGTAGGATATATCAAAACAATTCCGGGTACATCAAAGACAAATGTCGCCGGAGTATTTGCCGCCGGAGATGTTCAGGATCCTCATTACCGGCAGGCTGTTACGGCAGCAGGCTCAGGATGTATGGCAGCAATAGATGCCGAACGCTATCTGTCTGAATTAAAATAGAGATTTTTTTATTGGGTTTGTCTTTTGTCTTTTGTCTTTATACATTAACCTTTTCCTGACATGAAAACATTTAAGAAAACCTTCAAAATAAATGCCGAACCATCGGATATTTATGCAGCAATCACAAATCCATATACTATTGAATTATGGACAGGATATCCTGCACAGATGAACACAGAGCCCGGTAGTGAATTCTCTCTCTGGGAAGGCGACATCACAGGTATAAACCTTGAATTTGTTCAGGATAAAAAAATTGTTCAGGAATGGCATTTCGGTGACCAGACTGAAAAATCAATAGTTACCATTACAATAGCGCCCGACAGGGAAAATTCCCTTGTTACAGTGGAACATACTAATATTCCTGATGAAGAGTTTAATGGTATAGCCGAAGGATGGAGAGAGTATTATTTTGATGCAATTTCACACTTTTTTAATCCTGATTTTTAAGACCTCCAATTGAAAAGGAAGTTGACTGACTCTGATTGAAAAGATTATATAGATCTTCAGCGCAGGCAAGAATGAGAGTTCCTATTGCTTTGAAACATGTTGTATTTGAATGAACCTGGATCTTTTTGTTCCATTCAGCGATCCATGACAAAAGATGGAGATCAATAAACCGGATGATCTCCTTTCTCATTTCAATGCGACATGCTTCATCATCAAGGACAACATATTTATCTATCAGGCGAGTCAGGAATAGGAGCTCAATTCCCAGGTGATCATCTTTTATTTTACCTTTGAATTTCGATACCCATCCGTAAGAATTATAAAATTCGGTAACATTTGCTGACTGTTGACCTGAATTGAGATAGCCGTTCATCTTGTAGAGTGATTCGTATGCTGGTGCAAGGGTCATGTTTTCCCTTGCAAAAAGTCTGATAAAGTCGTCTCTCAGCATTTTTCTGCAAATCAATTTATCTGTACATGAATCTCTTAGCTGCGATGCTGCTTTGACAAAATTTGGATTTGAACTTGAAACAGGAAGTTTTTTCAAAATGCCATTTTCCCAGAAATCTGTTATACATTCCTCCGAAGGCTCATGCATTATCATGCTCCCTGCAAAATAGAGCAGCATATTATAGCCTTTTAAAATATTATTCTGTTGGCTTTCACTATCCATTGTCTTAAATATGAATAATCAAAAAAAAACTTGTTGCAAACATTAATTCAACCTCAGAAATGATTTGCAGATTTGTAGAATATAACCTTGTTTGAGGTGGTTTTGTTCAATTGTACCAAAAAATATCTTGCTCACTCGCTGCTTTTCATGAATTCATCCTGCCCTCTACTTCCTTCAATCCACCTCATCCCCCTGCCATTCTTAATAAAAAAAGCTGCATCTATCAGATACAGCTCTCCTTAAATATCAATTATTTTTTACAGGCTAAAGTCAGCAAACTTGTCAGGATATTCATTATTATCAACTTTTTTCTTTATTTCCCTGAAAGCTTTAACAGTATATTCCACATCATCCATTGTGTGTGATGCTGTTGGAATAAGTCGCAGCATTACCACATCTCTCGGAACAACAGGATAGATAACTACTGAGCAGAAAATTCCATAATTTTCTCTAAGGTCATAGATCATCTGTGTTGCCTGGTTAACGCCACTCTGCATAAATACCGGTGTAACAGGCGATTCTGTTTTTCCAAGATCCAGTCCGGCTTCGCGTAATCCTTTCTGTAAAGCGCGAACGATAACCCAAAGCTTTTCCTTCAGCTCATGATGTGTCTGTATAAATTCAAGTCTTTTAATTGCTCCCAGTGTCATTGCCATTGGGAGCGACTTGGCATAAATCTGAGAACGAAGATTGTAACGAAGATAGTTGATAACGTCTTTGTTGCTTGCCACGAATCCTCCGATCCCGGCCATCGATTTGGCAAAAGTTGCAAAGTATATATCAATCTGATCCTGGACCCCGAAATGCTCTCCTGTACCACTGCCGTTAGCGCCCATTGTCCCAAAACCATGAGCATCATCCACAAGAAAACGGAACTGATATTTTTTCTTCAAAGCGGTAATTTTGTCAAGTTTGCCCAGATCGCCCGCCATTCCAAATACTCCTTCAGTAATAACGAGTATCCCTCCACCGGTATCTTCAATAAGTTTTGATGCCCTCTGTAACTGTTTTTCACAACTTTCAATATCGTTATGAGGGAAAACGAATCTCTTCCCCATGTGAAGTCTCAACCCATCCATGATACAGGCATGCGATTCAGAATCATATACAATAACATCATGACGATCAACCAAAGCATCAATTATTGACACCATTCCCTGATATCCGAAGTTAAGGAGAAAAGCATCTTCTTTGTGGGTAAAACCGGCAGCCATTTCTTCAAACTTCTCATGCATAGAGGTCTGTCCCGACATCATCCTGGCGCCCATCGGGTATGCCAGACCATACTTCTCGGTAGCTTCGGCATCAATTTTACGTATGTCAGGGTGATTTGCCAGCCCAAGGTAATTATTCAGACTCCACGTAAGCACCTCTTTACCTCTGAATTTCATGCGAGGAGCTATTTCACCTTCCAGCTTCGGGAAAGCAAAATAACCATGCCCCAAATCCTGATATTGTCCTATTCCACCTCTGTTTTTCTTGATCTTCTCAAATATATCCATAGTAATTACTCTTTTTATTTTTCACAAAATTAAAGATAATAAGGCATATCATACTACCTATTTATACCTAATTTGCCGCTATTACTTTTTAAAGCATATGATAGGGGCTTTAACCCAAGCCTTATGGACTAAAGTCCCTTTAGATGAGGTTGTTATACCGTTGGCTAAATTCAACGGTAAGTGAAAAATATAAATACTTCGAGTAATTTGGGGTGTTTTTCAATTCCAAATCGTCACGCTCATAAAAAGCGCTACAATCTCGAGATACTCATGATTTCAAAGAACGAAATCTATTTTTAAGTGGGAACTAATGATAATAAATCAATGTCGTTTAGTTAAGCCATGATAATCTGTTTTTCACTCCCACTTTTTTACCCCCTGCCCCCTAAAAGGGGGTCTTCTTAAATCCCCCCTTGGGGGGTTGGGGGGTAAAAACACGGGTATTGTAGTGTGGGTAGGGGGTAGAAATAGAACACTCCTTTCATGTTTGGTAATAATTTTCCTTAACTAAACGACATTGGATAATAAATACATAATTATTACGTTTTTATGCCATGATTGAAAAATTTTCTATACTTTTGCACAACATTTTTTTTTATGAAGTTTAGATTATATATAGCCCTGATAATTTTGATGTTGGTAAGCTCTTGCGGCGAGTATGAAAAACTTCTCAAGAGTACTGACATTGACCTTAAGAAACAAAAGGCAAAGGAGTATTACGATGCGGGCCAGTATGTTAAAACAACCGAACTTCTTACCCAGATACTTCCACGGTTCAGAGCCACTGAGGAGGCTGAAGAGCTCAACTGGATGAATGCCCAGGCCTATTATGGGATGAAAGATTTTTATATGGCAGGCAGTTATTTTAAATCGTTCATCGATCAGTTCCCGTTTGGCAAACATGCCGAGGATGCCAATTATATGGCCGCTTTGTGCGATTATAATATAGCTCCCCGTTCAGAGCTAGATCAGGATAATACAAAAAACGCTATAGAGGGATTCAAAATTTTCATAAACAGGTTTCCTGCCAGCCTGAAGATAGAAGAGGCCAGAAAGCTGGAAAAAGAACTAGAGGAAAAGCTTGTTGAAAAATCGTATATGAGCGCTAAACTCTATTATGAAATGAATCAATATAAGGCAGCAGTAGTTGCCCTTAACAATAGTCTTAAAGAGTATGCCGATACAAAATATAGGGAAGAAATGATGTTTCTTAAATTGAATTCTCTTTATCTTTATGCCGAAAAAAGCTTTGCAAATAAGCAAAAAGAGAGATATCAGGCTACATTGGATGACTATTATTCTTTTATGGAAGAATTTCCAAAAAGCCAATATTCAAAAGATGTTAATGACATCTTCCAGAAGACAAACAAATATCTTAAAGCAGGAATTCCTGATAGTGGAGTAAAGTAATAAAAATTTTTATGGATTACAGAAAATCAGTAGCACCGGTAACAACGGTTACCCGCAATCTTGACCTGATGACACAGGGGGACGGAAATATTTATGAGACAGTAATTGTCGTTTCAAGAAGATCGAACCAGATTTCGGTTGAGATGAAACAGGAGCTTAACAAGAAGCTTGAAGAATTTGCATCTTATAGCGATAACCTGGAAGAGGTATTCGAAAACCGCGAACAGATTGAAATTTCTAAATTCTACGAAAAACTTCCCAAACCAACCCTTATAGCTTTACAGGAACTGGAAGATGGTAAGATATTCTACAGAAATCCTGATACTGCTGCCAAACAGAAGTAATATTTAGCATTAATATGCTGAAAGGCAAACATATACTTGTCGGTGTAACCGGAGGTATTGCAGCTTATAAAACTGCAACTATCATCCGGTTGCTTGTTAAGGATGGCGCTGAAGTGAATGTCCTGATGACAAGTCACGCGAAAGAATTTATTACACCTCTTACACTCGCTACTCTGTCAAAAAATCCTGTCCTGTCTGAGTTTTATGACCCCGGTAACGGTGACTGGAACAGTCATGTGAATCTTGGTATATGGGCCGATCTGTACCTGATTGCCCCGGCTACTGCAAATTCTATCGCCAAAATGGCTACCGGAATTGCAGATAATCTCCTGCTTACCACATATCTTTCAGCTCGTTGCCCTGTTTTTGTCGCCCCTTCAATGGATATGGATATGTTAAATCACCCGGCAACAATCATAAATATTGAAACACTTAAAGCTTTCGGGAATACTATTCTTGAACCATCAAGCGGGGAGCTTGCCAGCGGACTTACCGGTAATGGTCGTATGGCAGAACCGGAAGAAATTGTAAAGGAGATAAATAACTTCTTTACAAAAAAAAAAACTATAAACCTCTGAATGGCAAACATCTTCTGATTAATGCCGGCCCTACCCGGGAACCTCTTGATCCGGTTCGTTTTATAAGTAACTATTCATCGGGCAAAATGGGAATCGCCCTGGCCGATGCAGCCGCTGACTATGGCGCTGATGTTGAACTTGTGCTTGGCCCCGTGCATGTAACCCCGCGAAATCAATCTGTTAAAATAATTGATGTGATAACTGCAGAATCTATGGCAGATGAATGTATTTCAAGATTTGTCGGCTGCGACATTGCTATATTATCTGCTGCCGTTGCCGATTTTACACCGGAGGAGGTTAAAGGGAAAAAGATCAAAAAAGATGGTAATGCTTTACTCTTGAAGCTTAAACCAACAACTGACATTGCCGAAATACTGGGCAAAACCAAAAAACCATCGCAGATACTGGCAGGCTTTGCCCTCGAGACAAATAACGAAACTGAGAACGCCAGGGAAAAGCTGTTTCGTAAAAAACTGGATATCATAGTTTTAAACTCGCTTAGCGAAAGTGGCGCCGGTTTTGGACATGATACAAACAAAATCACTATAATTGATAAATACAATAATATTGATAAATTTGAGTTGAAATCAAAAGAAGAAGCTGCTAAGGATATTCTTAATAAAATTATCTCGATGATTCAATAATTTATCAGAATGACATTATTCCGTTTTCCGAAATATTGCCTTTTTGCCTTCATGGTTTTAATCCCTGGAATAATTAATTCGCAGGAACTTACTTGTAATGTGCAGATCTCCGCACAGAGGATTCAGGGCTCCAACCGCCAGGTTTTTGAATCGATGCAAAAAGATATTTACGAGTTTATGAACAACACCGTTTGGACAAATTATGTCCTTAGTTATGCTGAAAGATTAGATTGTAATATTCTCATTAACCTGAATGACCAGATATCAGCAGATGAATTCAAGGGAACAATCCAGGTGCAGCTTAGCCGGCCTGTTTTCAATACCACGTATAAGTCAACCATGCTTAATTTCATTGACAATAGTTTTCAGTTCAGGTATGTGGAATTTCAACCCCTCGAATTTGACCCCGGTACTCACAAGTCAAACCTGATATCTGTCCTGGCATATTATACTTACATCATCCTCGGATTTGATTATGATTCCTTTGCCCCGATGGGAGGTACTGAATTCTTCCAGATGGCGGAGAAAATTGTTACTAATGCCCAGAATGCCGTTGAACCCGGATGGAAACCATACGATGCTTCGAGGA
>JBAXXU010000093.1:0-16838 GCA_037127735.1 Bacteroidota bacterium | reverse complement strand
AATGTATTCTGAGACTTCATAATACTTCCATTTTTTCCTTAGGTTGACGGCTATGGGTTGCGGGGAGGATAAAAAGCCGGGGAACGGGTTAGCCCCCCATTTGGGGGGTGCGGGGGGTAAAAAAGGGGGGGCAGGGGGTACAAAAAGGAGGGGCAGGGGGTAATTATTTATGTTTTGCAGTAAGAAGGAACATGATCCTCATCAGGATTCTTATCATCTGGTAAGAGAACCAGTCGGCAAGCTGATAGAGTAAGGTTTTGCGCTGAGTGTACTCTTCGAAAGTAACCTGCCGGCAATCCTTATTAATGATATCGAGAAGTAGTTCTTCGAACTTTCCCGCGAAACGCGCATCGAGAATGTCTGCATTCATCTCGATACTGCCATAATCGCTCAGGTGGTTAAGGTTATAGCTGCCTATTGTACTCCAGTTACCATCAACGGTTGCTACTTTGCCGTGCAGGTTTGATGGAAGGTACTCGTAAATCTTTATATTATTCCGAAGAATAAAATCATAAAGAAAGTTGGTTGCTCTTTTAAATACCGGTGCATCCGATTTTGCCGAAAGGACAATTTTTATGTCAACCCCCCGGCGGCTCGCATTGCGTAGAAGCTTACGCTCATTTCGTCCAGGAAGAAAATAACTTGCCATAATAATCATCCTGTAATGTGCATGTTTCATTGCATAGCGATAGCTTTTCAATATCTCTATTTTATTTCGGTACCAGTTATTCTGCAGTACTTTTACCTTCACCTCATCGCTGTATATAACAGGATGGTGAACGGTTTCGCGGGAACGATCCTTTGCTGATATAAATGCCTTGTTCCAGAGTCTTTTAAGAATAAACAGTATATGAGCACATTCCGGACCCTTTATCAGAATCGCAAAGTCGAGCCATTCTTTCAGATCACGGGTACCATGGTATCGATTAGCAACATTCATTCCACCTATAATAGCAACATCGCCATCAACCAGCAGGACTTTATGATGTAGCCTCAGACTTAACTGAAACCCTCCCGAAATAAATCCCGGAGAAAACATTCTGAAAAGTATCCCGGCCTCTTCAACCATACTTATCAGATCTTTCGAAAAGCTGCTTCCCCCATAAGCGTCAAGCAGAAAATAAACCCTCACTCCCCTTTCCGCGGCGCCTTTTAGGGCATTCACAACGCGTCTGCCGGTCTCATCATCATCAACAATGTATGTCTGAAAATGGATATAATGTTTTGCCTCATCAATAGTCTTATCGCATGTTGCAAAAAACTGCTCCCCGCTTCGAAGCAGTTCAATGGAATGACCACTTTTATATTCGCGACCTGAAGAAATTTTCATTTGATTACAATACTTCCTTGTCCCTGATACAAATATATAACATTAAGTCTGAAATCAACCGCATTCCTTGCCCTCACTTTCACTACCGGATACCTAACCCCTTAACCTCTTCTCTGGTTGCCTCACCCCTTCCCCTCTCCCAGGGGAGAGGGGTTAAAACAATGTATATCTGTAAGTTACCCCCTTCTCCCCCGGGAGAAGGGGGCAGGGGGATGAGGTGTTTTGAAACGTGAAGGGGGCAGGGGGATGAGGTGTTTTGAAACGAGAAGGGGGCAGGGCGATGAGGTAAAAATCAGGAAGAAGGGTTTGAGTTCATGAATTTACAAAATTTATTTACTATTTTTATGCAGAATTACTCAACATTTATAACCATGAACAGAAGAGATATGATAGGTAGTATAGCAGGGGCAGCTGTAGTAACCGCGGCAACCCCATTAAACAGAGTTTTTGCAGGAGCCGGCGAAGGCGCCATGCGGCTTAAAGGTAATATCCGTCATTCAGTCAGCCAGTGGTGCTATAGCGATATCCCTCTTGAGGATTTTGCCAAAGCATGCAAAGAAATGGGAATCGAGTCTATTGAATTACTGAATGAAAAAGACTGGCCCACAGTTAAAAAAGCAGGACTTAAATGTGCAGTAGGCTATGCAACCGACTGGGGTATTCCGAAAGGATTTAACCGTGTTGACAACCATGAAAAACTGATTATCGATTTTGAGACCATGATTCCAAAAGCAGCTGAAGCCGGTGTTCCAAACCTGATCTGCTTTTCCGGGAATCGTGAAGGTCAGAATGATAATGAAGGAATGATAAATTGTGCAAAAGGGTTGCGAAAGCTCATGCCGTCCGCGGAAAAACATGGTGTTACAATCATCATGGAACTACTTAACAGCTACGGGCATACTGACTATCAATGCGATAAAACAACATGGGGATCAGCGCTTTGTGAGATGGTTGGATCGGAGAGATTTAAACTTCTCTACGATATTTACCACATGCAGATAATGGAAGGAAACGTAATAGACACGATAACAAAATATAGTCCATACATTGGCCATATTCACACAGGCGGCGTACCTGGAAGAAATGAACTTGATGAAACACAGGAGCTCTACTACCCTGCAATAATGAATGCAATAGTAAAGACCGGGTATAAAGGATTTGTTGGTCAGGAATTTGTGCCAAAACAAAAAGATAAACTTGAGTCATTAAGGAAGTGCATCCAGATATGCGATGTTTAGTATGAAAGTGCATTTCATCGCCATTGGGGGTGCCTTAATGAGAACGGAGATTTTAATGGTTTTTATCTTAAAGGGTTAGTGGAATAACAAAACCTTTTCAATCAGATGTTTTTTAGGTCAAAATATTTTGCAGATCAAAAAAAACATCTTTTCTTTGCATCCGCGTTTAAAAGTTCTTTTCATGGTCCATTCGTCTAGTGGCTAGGACGTCAGGTTTTCATCCTGGTAACAGGGGTTCGATTCCCCTATGGACTACAATATTTATAAAATTAAGAGATAATTTAATTTACCAGCATGGCAAATCATAAGTCGTCCAAAAAAAGGATAAGGCAGACCGAAGTAAAAAAAGAAGCTAATAAGTATTATGCTAAAACAACGCGTAATGCGCTTAAGACACTTCGCGGAACAACCAATAAAGAAGAGGCTGTATCGCTGCTTCCAAAATTAACTTCTATGCTCGACAAGCTGGCAAAGAAGAATATCATTCACAAAAAAAAGGCGTCAAACCTGAAGTCTTCGCTCGTGAAGCATGTAAGCAGCTTATAATATTATTCGATTATATATAAAGAGGCTGTATCGTGAAAGGTACAGCTTTTTTTTTTGCAAATTGTCCGGCTTTTCATATCTTGCACTTGCATTTCAAATTTTTCGCTGCATGTCTATTAAAATTACCGACTGGGCTGTTGAAGACCGACCCAGGGAGAAGCTCATTCAGAAGGGTACAGCCAGTCTGAGCGATGCCGAATTGCTGGCAATCCTGATCAGTTCGGGAACAAAAGATAAATCGGCTGTTGATCTTGGTCGCGAAATATTGGGTATTGTAAACAATAACCTGAACAGCCTTGGCAAACTTACAATAGCTGACCTAAAGAAGCTACATGGCATCGGCGCTGCAAGGGCTGTAACAATTACAGCAGCGCTGGAATTAGGCCGAAGGCGTAAACTAACTGAAGTTCCCGATGTGACTCAGATCAAAAGCTCAAAAGATGTAGCTGATATTTTCCAGCCACTTCTCTCCGACCTGGTGCATGAAGAGTTCTGGATTTTGTTTCTCAACAGATCTAACAAAGTGATTAACAAGATGAAACTGAGCCAGGGGGGTATAAGCGGAACAGTTACCGATGTGCGGATGGTGATGAAAAAGGCAATCGAATATCTCGCTTCCGGCATCATTGTTTGCCATAATCATCCATCGGGAAATCTAAATCCAAGCGAATCGGATACCAAAATAACCCAGAAAATAAAAGAGGCCGGGAATCTGATGGATATTCAGCTGCTTGATCATCTTATTATCTCAGAAAAGGATTATTATAGTTTCGCGGATAATGGTTTATTGTGAGGAAGGAGGTTATTTTAAAAGGCAAAATCCACTAACCGCAAAGGTCGCGAAAGAATTCCGCTCAGGCTTGGCACATTTAGCGGTTAAAAAGGGCTTTTTGCAGCTATCAATACTTCCTTACCAGGCTCTTATCCTTACATGATTTCAGTAAGGATTCAATCGATTTATTTAAAACCGGATGAACAATTTCAGGTGCAAGCTCGCAAAGAGGTATCAACACAAATTTTCTTTCATGCATAAACGGATGAGGTATTTTCAGACTAATTTCATCAATTACCATATTTTCATAGAGAAGAATATCTATATCTATCACCCTTGATGAGTATTGCTTTTCACCCCTTGCCCTGCCAAGCAACGATTCTATCATAAGAATCCTTCCCAAAAGTCCCGAGGAGGTCAGTTTTGTTTCAACCTTCACAACCATATTTAGAAATTCATCCTCAGAATGAAAACCCCAGGGCTCAGTTTCATAGACTGATGAGGATAACACTACCTTACCAATAAATTCCTCGATCCTTGCAACTGCCTCTTTAAGATTGTTTTCCCTGTTGTTAAGGTTTGTTCCTATACCAAGAAATACTATCTTCATAATCACTTCTATCGTATATTAAAAGTATTAAATACATCCTTAACTTTACAAATTCATTTTGTTTTTTATATATTTAGCCTGAATTATTCACAAATATACTTAGAGTGCTCTTTTCCTTTGTGTTACTTTGTGAGGTACTTTGTGTCCCTGAGTGGTAAAAAAATATTAAACACTAAGTTGCACAAAGTCACACAAAGTCGCACAAAGTTTATGAATAAAAGAAGTTAAAATTCATTTCATAAAAATTTATAAAAGATGAGAAATTTTCTAAAATTCACTTTGGCAACAATAACCGGGATAATAATTACTTCAATTCTTTTCTTTATCGTTATGGTTGCAAGTTTAAGCGCTCTTGTTGCATCGGGCGATAAAGCAGTTTCGATAAGCAACAATTCTATTTTGGTGCTGAAAGCCGGAGTCGACATCCCTGACAGAGGTAATCAAAATCCACTTGCAGGGATTGATCTTTTTAATATGACGTTTACTCCTACGCCGGGATTGAATGAAATTTTGCGGAACATCGAAAAAGCTTCCGGCGACAGTAAAATCAAAGGCATATTAATTGAAAACGGACTTCTTTCTTCGGGCTGGGCAACAACCGGGGAGATAAGAAACGCGCTTGAAAAATTCAGGATGGATGGGAAATTTATCATCTCCTACTCTGATTATGTCCTTACACAGGAGTGCTATTATCTGTCAACTGTTGCCGATAAGATTTATATTAATCCGGGCTCGATGGTTGATTTTAAAGGTTTGAGCAGCGAAGTTATGTTTTATAAAAAAGCTCTGGAAAAGATAGGTGTGGAGGTACAGGTAACGCGTCATGGAAAATTTAAAGGGGCAGTCGAACCATTTATCCTTGATAAGTTAAGCGAAGAGAATAAAGCACAGATTAAAGATTATGCGGGATCGATATGGGATCATGTTATTAAAACCATTTCTGAATCAAGAAATATTCCTGCCGATAAGCTCAACCTGCTTGCCGATAATCTGACGGGCTATATTGCTGATAATGCCCTTGAGAATAAACTGGTTGACGGACTGATGTTTCGCGATGCATTAAATGACACGCTTAAATCGTTATCGGGAATAAGTACAGATAAAGATATGAACCTTGTTTCAATGACCAAATACAGTAAAGTCACTGATCCGAATAAAACCATTTCTGTAAAAAACAGGATAGCGGTTGTTTACGCATCGGGAACTATTGTAGCGGGCAAGGGCAACGAAAACAATATCGGTGGAAATTATTATGCCGGGGTGATAAGGAAAGAAAGGCTTGACACCTCAGTTAAAGCAATTGTTCTGAGAGTTAACTCCCCGGGAGGCAATGCAATTGCTTCAGATATAATATGGCGGGAAATGGAGCTTGCTGCCAAAGTAAAACCGATTGTCATTTCTATGGGGAATTATGCTGCATCCGGAGGATATTTCATCTCAGCTCCTGCAACGAAAATATATGCTGATCCCACAACTATTTCAGGATCAATCGGTGTATTTGGTCTGATACCCAATGCGGGAAAACTTCTGGAACAGAAACTCGGGCTCTCAACAGAGATTGTCAATACAAATAAAAATTCAGACTTTCCTTCGATATACAGACCCATGAATCGTTATGAAAAAGATATAATGCAGATGAGCATTGAAAAGGTTTATAGCGATTTCGTAGCCAAAGTTGCATCAGGCCGGAAGATGACCACTAAATCGGTTGACAGCATCGGACAGGGAAGAGTGTGGAGCGGAACCGGCGCTCAGAAAATTGGCCTGGTTGATGAAATCGGAGGGCTGAAAGATGCCATTAAAGGCGCTGCAAATCTGGCAGGCGTTGATAAATATTCGCTGAGAGAACTGCCTGTTATTGAAGACCCGTATATCAGATTGCTCACGGAACTTGGCGGCGAGATCAGGATGAGTATTTTAAAAAGGGAACTGGGCGAAGCGGTTAAGTATTACAATATTATACAGGAAATAAAAGAGTTGTCGGGCATACAGGCCAGATTGCCTTATTTAATTGAGATTCATTAATTTAAAGAGTAATTAAAGTGAAGGAAAGTTTGGAGTGAGCTAAAGTTTGGAGTACTTAAAGTGAAGGAAAGTTTGGAGTGAGCTAAAGTTTGGAGTACTTAAAGTTGAAAAGATGAGATTAAACTAATGATAATAACTCTTAGTACTTTTAGCGCTCCAAACTTTGGAAACTGATCAGAAAAATATATGATAAATCGCAAAAATATATTTCTATATCCGTTTTCTCTAATCTACGGACTGATAACCGGGATTAGGAATTTTTTGTACAATACCGGCATTCTTTCATCTGTGGAGTTCAAGCTTCCCGTTATCTGTGTCGGAAATATAACTGTTGGAGGCACAGGCAAAACCCCGCATACCGAATACCTTACCGCATTGCTCAGGAAAAACTTCAAAGTTGCCACACTTAGCAGAGGTTATAAAAGAAAAACCCGCGATTTCAGAATCGCCTCTTCATCATCGCTTGTCAGGGAAATTGGTGATGAACCGTTGCAGATATTCCGAAAGTTCCCTGATATTCTCGTAGCTGTGGACAGAAACCGGGTTCGTGGCGTAAAAAAGATTCTGCATGTTAGCCCTGCAACAGATGTAATAATTCTCGATGACGCTTTCCAGCACAGAAAAATAACACCGGGGTTTTCAATACTGCTTTCTGATTTTGAGAGGCTTATTGTAAGAGATCACATGATGCCTTACGGGAGCCTCAGGGAAAACAGAGAAAATATGAGAAGAGCCGATATCATCCTTATTACAAAGTCTCCTGAAAATATAACTCCTATCCAGAGAAGACTGATTGTAAAAGAGGTTAACAAAGCTCCTTACCAGAATCTTTTTTTTACTTCGCTTACCTATAAAGCACCTCTGCCTGTATTTGACAATAACGATCCGGAAGAAACTCATTCAGACTTGTCAGAGTGTGAAGGTTATGGAGTTGTACTAATAACAGGAATAGCTAATCCGCTTCCGCTTAAAGAGTATATTCAGAAAACTTCGGGGGAGATAATCCATCTGTCATTCCCCGACCATCACAATTTCAAAGAAACGGATATCATCAGTATTTTCACAGCCTTTCAGGATCTTAAGACTCCTGTAAAGTATGTATTTACAACAGAAAAGGATGCAGTAAGGTTGCGCGAATTTACTAATATTGCAGAACCGATAAGATCGGCATTATTTTATATTCCCATTGGAATACATTTTTTAAACGATGACAAGGATAAGTTTGATAATATGATAGTTGACTATGTTAGAAAAAATAAACGAAACAACAGAGTTTCTGAAGTCTAAAGGCATATTGAACCCTGATGCGGGTATTATTCTTGGTACCGGGCTGGGTGGTCTTACTGCAAAAATTGAAAACCGTATTGAGATCGATTATAAAGATATCCCCAACTTTCCTGTTGCTACTGTTGAGGGTCATGCCGGTAAGTTGATCTATGGGGATTTCGGCAGAAAAAAAATCGTTGCCATGAAGGGGCGGTTCCATTACTATGAAGGATTTGGGCCCGAACAGGTTGCATTACCGGTAAGGGTTTTAAAATATCTGGGAATTAGCTGCCTTTTTCTGTCCAATGCCGCCGGAGGTGTAAATCCCTCTTTTCAGATAGGTGATATTATGATAATCACAGATCATATTAATCTGCTGCCAAATCCACTTGTTGGCCATAATGATGATCGGATAGGCGCCCGTTTCCCCGATATGGGTGAAGCATACGATAAGTCACTTATTAAGAAAGCATTACTTATCGCGCAAAAATATAATATAAGGATACACGAAGGTGTTTATCTCTCAACCGGTGGTCCTACATTTGAAACACCTGCCGAATACAAATATTTCAGGATAATCGGCGCCGATGCTGTTGGAATGTCAACTACCCCGGAGGTTATCATCGCGCGTCACATGAAACTGCCATGCTTTGCAGTAAGTGTTATTACTGATCTGGGTGTTGAAGGAAAGATTGAATATACAACACACGAATCGGTTCAGAATGAGGCTGTCAAAACCGAATCGCGTATGACAACCATTATGACTGAGATGATTTCTAATTTGTAATTCTTAATGGCTTTAAGATCAATTGGAGAATCTGACAGGCAAAATCCATTATCTTAAAACGGTGCAAACCTTTTTCCACTTGTTTGTTTTGCCGGTATCGTCATACGTAGTTATGAAAACAATATATATCCCGGTATTAACAGGAGAACCGTCATCAGCAGTCCCATCCCATACAATCGAAGCCTCCGGCCCTGCTAACATGTTTGCTGCAACCTTCTTAACATAGTTTCCTGTCTCATCAAAAACCGTCACCGAAACAACATTACCATTCCCGGTCAGATTGAGCCGGATTACAAGAATATCTTCATTACCATCATTATCAGGTGTTATTTTAGAGGACGAAAAAACGACTTTGTCAGAAGTTGCGGGCAATTCAACAAATACTGAATTTGGAGCGCCCGGGGTGCCCCATCCCGAACTTTCCGATGCGGAATGCCAGTTAGCAGCTTCTTCCGACGGACTCCGCGGAGCGATCTTTTCAAGGGCAACACCCTCATAACCCGACAGAAGCGAATAATGCATATCTTCATTATAAAGAACCTCATCTATTTTATCAAGTTCCCTGTTATACAGGATAAGACGACCTTCATCATCGGCCATCGCGGGAAGAGATCCGGTCTCAAAGAGATAGTCAGGATCTGTAGAAAAATATCTGTCAGTTATCCGTTTTTTATCTGTAGTAATGGCATAATATGAACTGGGCATTATACATCTCTTTTCATCAGAGACGGCAGAAATTTGTGAAGTGGCTCCTGTCCCATCATTAACAGAAATAAACTGAAGTCGTGAGGCATTAATAACTTTCTCTGAACAGTTAAATAATTCTATATAATCAGGATCACCAGGCAATGGATTGAACAGAAGCTCGTTAAACAGCATATCCCCTGGTTCCGCGGGCTCCGGCAAACCAAAAATAAAATTTTTCTTTTCTATAATGTTCCCGGCAAAATCTTTAATATCTCCTGAAATATCAAGTTGATAGCCCTTCCCTCTTTGAAGTGGGGCGTCTGCTTTAATGGAGAACTGCCGGAAAAGTGGATCAACCGGATAAAGATCAGTTATGCCTTCTCCTTCTATTTTAATGCTTTTAATAATTCCCGACAGGTCAAATACCGGTTCGGAAAACATGACAGTAATATTAACGCTGTCATCCGCGAAGACATTCTGAATTCCGTAAAATGAAATATCCGGATTACTTCGCGACACAGAATTGACAGTTCCGGGGGTTCCGCCTGTCCTCGATGCAGAAGCGGTCCAATTTCCCTCATAGTAAAATGGAAACTGAGTATCTATCATCTCGAGCGACCATCCACCCCCGGATTTCAATTCATCTCCATACCATTCAGAAGAATATTCCACACCATGGATCAGATTGCCTGAGCTGTCGGACAGGCAGATGATCCTGCCTCCATCGGTAAGGGAAGGAAACTGCTTCAGACCTGTCACACTCCCATATTTTGCAAAAAATGAAGTATCCTGAGATGAACATAGTATTATGATCCCTGATGGCTTTAGATTAGTTTCAGGGAACATAACATTCTGGCCTTCAGATGAGAGTTTCCAGTTTTTCAGGTTGAATGAATAACCTGTCCTGTTAGTTATTTCAAGATATTCTTTCCCGGGAAGAGAGACCTCAGGTAATGGGTCGGCCATTATTTCTGAGATGACAACATCTCCCGTCTCCGTCCAAACCGGGGTAAACGGCATTTGAATATTCGCGGTACAATTTCCCTGTCTGTCACATATTTTATTGATTATCAGCGTATTTAATGATTTATTAATGAACTCATCAGCAAATTCAATTATATAGATTAATGACATTTTCTTTTTAACAGATACCGGCCTGTTTTCACCACCATTTAATGAAAAATTTTCCGTTATCATTATATCATTTGCCGGTTCTTCACTAAGGGTAATTTCTACTGTATTCCTGCCTGATGCTCTACATCCAACCATAGCAGGGGCCTCAGTATCTTTAAAAAAATTACCTTCTATGCTTATATCATCAAGCCAGAGAAGCCGGTCACATGAGGATGAGTATTTGTAACATATACCAAACCAGGCCGGACTAAATAATTCACTGTCGGTACCGTAATTTGTCCCAATAAGATTCCCATTCAACCTGTAAACTGAAACAGTCCAGTTTCCTTCCTGTGATCTTTCAACAATAATTTTCACAGGATCGGCTTTCCCTATACCGGTTTGCCAGTTTATCCGGCAACTTATTACAGGTGTTACCACATTACCCTTTACTTTAAAAAGGCGGAGAGTATCATCAGAACCGGTAAGATTTACTCCGATAACAAATCCATTGGCGCCTCCATTTGGCGACATAGTTGAAGGTTCAGCATCGGACATCAGGAATACCGACCAGTTATTCGATGATGAAGGATCGTATCCATGCCTGACAAGGAACGACCATCTTGTAATGCCTTCGGAAGGATGAAGATCAGAAACCGGAATTCCAATACAATCAGTACCGGCCTCGGGATTATCGAATACATGATGCAATGAATACCTTCCCGAAAGACTCGCTGAAGTATCAGCTATCCACCGGCCTTCAGTACTTTGCACCCAGTTGTTAATACTTCCCGATTCAAAATTTTCCACAACCTGGCCATATGCCAAACATGGCATAAATAAAGCCAACAAAATAACTTTTTTCATGCAGCGAGACGAATTGAAAAAAAAGTTAATTTTGACAGTTTTAAATGTCAGGGTAAATATATATAATAACTTAAGCAATTCCAAATAAATAAATATGAAAACAGCTGTTGTAGGAGCTACCGGCATGGTTGGCCGGACAATGATGAAAGTACTGGAGGAGAGAAATTTCCCTGTATCACGATTAATACCTGCCGCTTCGGAGCGATCGGTTGGTAATGAGGTCATTTTCAAGGGTAAGGCTGTAAAGGTAGTAAGTGTCATGGAGGCTGTTGAAGCCGGGCCTGAATTTGCAATATTCTCAGCCGGAGCATCAATATCTAAAGAATGGGCACCGGTTTTTGCTAAGAACGGGACTGTCGTGATAGATAATTCTTCATATTGGCGCATGGATAAAAATATCCCTTTAATTGTACCGGAGATCAACAGCCATGTTATTAAGAAAGGCGACAGGATAATTGCCAATCCGAACTGTTCGACGATACAGATGGTAATGGCATTAGCGCCTCTTCACAGAAAATATAAAATTAAGCGTCTTGTTGTAGCAACTTATCAGTCGGTTACCGGAACAGGGGTGAAAGCTGTTGCCCAGATGGAGAATGAAAGAGCCGGCATAAACGGAGAGATGGTTTATGCACACCCTATTGATAAAAACTGTTTCCCACACGGAGGATCTTTTCAGGCCGACGGATATACAACTGAAGAGCAGAAACTGATTGACGAAACCCGAAAAATACTTGAAGATCAGACTATACAGGTTACTGCGACAGTTGTGAGGATACCGGTTGTAGGGGGACATTCAGAAGCCATAAACATTGAGTTTGAGAACGATTATGATATTGATGATGTCAGGCTGCTTCTCAGCAATTTTCCGGGGGTTAGTGTTTATGATGATCCTTCCGGGAACAAATATCCGATGCCAATTATGGCTCATAACCGCGATGAGGTTTTCGTGGGAAGGATCAGAAGGGACTTTTCGAAGGAAAAATGCCTGAATCTATGGGTAGTATCAGATAATATAAGAAAAGGAGCTGCCACCAACGCGGTTCAGATTGCAGAGTATATGGCTGCTAACAAGCTCTACTAGTCCATTTTACCTTACTGGTTTTGCCCCCCCTTTTGGGAGGTTGGGGGGGGTGGATAAGATCAGGGGGCAGGGGGAAGATCGAATAGAAAATAGTTAAAAGGATACCTTTTTATATGTATCTTTTTTACTTCCTCATATAGAAGTTTGCGAAGCTCTTCGACATTTTCTTTAGTTTTTGCCGATATAAAAACAGTCGGATGGTTCTTATCTGAAGCCATCCATGACTTTTTCAGCTCGGACAATGAGTAGTTTTCTTTCAGTACCGGTGTAAGATCATCTTCATCTTTAACGGTATAGGAAAATGCATCTATTTTGTTAAAAATAATTATCAAAGGTTTATCGAACGATTCAAGCTCACGGAGTGTTTCATCGACTACCTTAACCTGTTCCTCAAAATTTGAGTGAGAGATATCGACAATATGAACAAGCAGGTCAGATTCCCTAACCTCATCGAGGGTTGATTTGAACGACTCAATCAGATCGTGCGGGAGTTTCCTGATGAATCCGACAGTATCAGAAAGCAGGAAAGGGAGGTTACCAATGACAACTTTCCGTATTGTTGTATCGAGAGTTGCAAAAAGCTTATTCTCAGCAAAAACATCCGACTTACTAAGTAGGTTCATAATGGTAGATTTCCCGACATTTGTATATCCGACAAGCGCCACCCTGACCATTTTCCCGCGGTTTTTTCGTTGGGTAGCCATCTGGGTATCGATTTTTTTAAGCTGAATTTTAAGAAGCGAAATTCTATCCCGTATTATCCTTCTGTCGGTTTCAATTTCAGTTTCTCCCGGTCCCCGAAGACCGATACCTCCCCTTTGCCGTTCGAGGTGAGTCCATAAACCTGTCAGGCGCGGAAGAAGATATTGATATTGTGCCAGTTCAACCTGTGTCCTTGCATGTGATGTCCGGGCCCGGTGGGCAAAAATATCGAGTATAAGGTTTGTTCTGTCGAGAATGTGGCAGCCGAGCGCTTTTTCAATATTTCTCAACTGACTTGGAGAAAGCTCATCGTCAAATATTGCGATATCAATACTATTTTCCCCGACAAACAGAGCGATCTCATCTATTTTACCTGAGCCGACGAATGTTCGCGGGTTTGGAACATCAAGCTTTTGGATAAACCTTTTCACCGGTTCTGCACCTGCCGTTTCAGTAAGAAATGAGAGTTCCTCAAGGAAATCTTCAACTTCACGTTCATCCTGTCCGGGATATATTATTCCTATAAGGATTGCCCTTTCGAGGGGTTTGCCGGTTTCAATCATATAAGGCTTTTAATAGCGCCCAATTTTTCAATTAATAATTCCAGAATATTCTCTTTTAAAAATTCTCCACTATTACTTATCATAAAAACTTTAAATTGTAAAAAGGAGCGACATTGAATACCTTACGCGTACAGGTTGCCCTCTCTGCAAACCGGGGCTCCATTTGGGAGATGCCTGAATTGCCTTTACTGCTTCATCATCAATAACAGGGTCCACTCCTTTTACTATCGTCACATTGGTGACAGAACCGTCTGTTTCAACAATAAAAGTCAGAAATACCTTGCCCTGTATCTTCCTCTCGATTGCAATCTGAGGATAATTAGTTCGTTTCTGAACCCACATCCGGAATTTATTTAAATCACCACCTTTAAATGATGGCATTACTTCCACGAAAAAAAGCGGTTCTTCTGTTTCTGTTCCATCCTGACCCGACAACAGATCATCACCGTTACCACTACCGGTAACCTCAATCTGATCGCTTGTTGATTGAGAAAGAATCTGATCATTTGTAGGCTGAGTTGTTTCAGCCAGTAGAACTGTATCGACCACAACAGGAGGAACATACTTAACAATTTCCTGAAGATGAGCAGGTTCGGGCGGTGGAGGAGCAGGTGGAACTATTATTTCCTCCGGAGGTGGCTCAAGGTTTTCCATCTGAACCTGAACATAATTAGCCCTACCCCTGAGAACATGGTCGTTATGAGAAGTAATAATGTATGGAAATACTACTGCTACGCATACCAGCAATGATGCCAGTATGATCCCTGCAATAACCACAGAATTATATCGCTTTCGAAGCTGATAAGCACCATAATCCTTATTCCGCGATTCAAAAAGCAGATCGTCAAAATCCAGTCTATTCCTAAGATTATCGTACATTCTTACTGCTATTTTTACTTGCTTTAAAAGATCCCAATGTTTAACGGTTTCAAAGGAATTATAACTAATTTAAACTCAAAATCAATAATGATTTCATTCTTTTCCTGTCAGCGTAAATGTAATTAAAAGTTGACCCGGTAAATAAATGTCCGTCAAAATTACAAAATAGTGTCTTTCTGCCAAAACTATATTGTTAAGGATTTCTTAATATACCGGTAAATACACCAAATGGCGCATCAAACATAGTGTTACCTGGTCCTGGGTACTTGGTTCCGGGTACTTGGTTCTTAACTCCTACCCGGTACCCGGCAACCACAATTTTATTTATTTGTTCGATTTTTTATTATATTTGCCAACACGGCACGGGGGTTTAGCTCATCCCTTCCCGATAGCTATCGGGAGGCTTGGAGCGTATGAATTTAATGATTGTTCTTTATCTATGGGGGTTTAGCTCAGTTGGCTAGAGCGTGTGGCTGGCAGCCACAAGGTCAGGGGTTCGATTCCCCTAATCTCCACTTGAGCGGATAAATCCAAAATTTCAGAGATTTGTCCGCTTTATATTTTCTGCTTATTACTGTCAATCAACGAGATAATGAAGTCTCCTTAACAGCAGTTTCATGGTTCCTCACAGTACTTTAATACACAATTACTGCAATGATCTTTGAATTAAAAAATATGACTATCGGCAATCATGAATAAAGAAACGCAAATCGCTTGAAAATCAATTTATTTACCCCATCCCCAAGGGGAGTAAATTGATTTTCTTCGCTCCCCATGGGGCCGGGGTAAACGAAGAAAATCATTGGGTATTTATGCATGATTCCTGATACTCATTTTAAAAAATTAAGTTAACATTGAAAAAATAAATCAAAATCTGAAAATAATTGACGATGCCTGCAAACAAATTTATAATTTAGGTTAAATAATATAATAAGCCTATTGATGAACTGATTACAACTACTGACAAATTGAAATACTAATTAACTTATGAAATCATGAAAATCATTAATCTATCTGCACTGGAAATCCTCGATTCAAGAGGTAACCCGACAGTCGAAGCAAATGTTACACTTGAAGATGGAACAAAATCAAGGGCAATGGTGCCAAGTGGAGCCTCTACAGGCGAACGGGAAGCTTGTGAATTACGCGATGGAGATAAAAAGAGGTATGGAGGAAAAGGCGTCCTGAAAGCTGTTGAAAATGTAAATAAAATTATTGCAAAAGAGATCGAAGGAAAAGAATTAAACTGTCAACGTGAACTTGACTACCTTATGATTGAACTGGATGGGACTAACAACAAGTCTAAGCTTGGAGCTAATGCAATTCTTTCTGTTTCGATGGCATACGCACGAGCAGAGGCAGAAAGCGCCGGTATTCCTTTGTACCAGTATTTGGGTGGTGCCAATGCTCATCTGCTACCCGTTCCATGTATGAATATAATTAATGGTGGCAAACATGCTGACAATAATGTTGACTTTCAGGAATTTATGATAGCGCCTCATTCGGCTTCAACTTTTACTGAAGCTATCCGTATGGGTGTTGAAGTATTCCATACTCTGAAATCAGTTTTAAAAACAAAAGGTTATAGTACCGGTGTTGGTGATGAAGGGGGCTTCGCTCCTAACCTAAAATCAAATGATGAAGCCGTTGAAGTAATCATAGAGGCTATTACCAAAGCAGGCTATAAACCCGGCAGTGATGTTAGTATATGTCTCGATCCCGCCGCAAGTGAAATGTGGGAAGATGGAAAATACAAGCTGTTTAAAAGCACAGGCAAACTGATTTCAAGCGACGACATGGTAAAACTCTGGGAAAACTGGGTAAGACAATACCCCATTGTACTACTCGAAGACGGTCTTGCCGAAAACGACTGGTCAGGTTGGCAAAACCTTACCAAAGTTTTGGGAAATAAAATAGAGATTGTTGGTGATGATATTTTCTGTACTAACAAAGCCATCCTTGCCGAAGGTATTAGCAAAGGTGTTGCAAATTCCGTACTGATTAAACTTAACCAGATAGGAACAGTTACAGAAACACTTGAAACAATTGAACTGGCATACAGGAATAACTACAACGCATTTGTTTCACATCGCAGCGGAGAAACACCCGATAGTTTTATTGCTGACCTTACCGTAGCTGTAAATGCCGGGCATCTGAAAACCGGTAGCGGATGTCGTGGGGAAAGAATTGAAAAGTTTAACCAATTGATGCGTATAGAACATGAATTAGGTAAGTATGCAAAATTTGCGGGAAAGAAAGCATTTAAGAACGCGTGATTCATCTGTTTCATTCTCCATAGATGCTTATTACATTATTCGTTACCAATCAGTTTGTAAAAATCAGGTGTTATTAACAATTTTGTTTACGAA
>JBAXXU010000092.1:0-17210 GCA_037127735.1 Bacteroidota bacterium | reverse complement strand
TTATTACTTTTAACTTTAGGCGCTCAAAACTATAGGCTCTGATTAGTAACCAAATTTTTTCTTAATAGAATTGACAATAATATTGTAGCTCTCCTCATCAAGGTTACAGGAGTTTTTTACTATTCCTGCAACATCGGCTTTCAATTCCCTTACTTCATTTAAGCTAAGTTCGCCGCCCTCAATAGTATGGGGTATCTGAAGATAAATAAACCTTCCGATGATACCGCTTAAAAAGACAGCCACCATGCTCCAGAAACTTATGGCAACTAATCCTCCAAACTTAAGTGCGGTATGAAAAAACACCATTATCGGACCAAGGGTGCAGAGGAAGATATGGACTTCCAGCCAGTGTTTCAAAATTCCTACACGTGCCAGGAAACGGTACCTCTTCCGTGCCATGTATGTAACCATCCCGGTAATCATAAGCAAAGAACCCAGGATTCCCATGCCATGTCCCAGTATTCCGCTTGGTTTGAGAAGATTATGAGCCGGATGATAAAATCTTTCTTCAAGACTGATTTTGTAATATGATATCCCCATATATAAAAGGAATATCAATGTTAATATTACAATCGCGACCAGTATACTTATGAATATCTTGTGACCAATTTTAGACATAACAATTACTTAATTCTTAAGTTTAAATAACATGTTTCAAATCCGAAGCAAAAGCATCTATTTATTATAGATATGAAAAAAGGTAATTTCAATTCTTCAATTGTCACTTTTTCATGAATTGGTTTCTTTTTTTCGCAGAAAATAATGAAGGATAAACTGCCCAAATGATTTAATTGCATCGGGATGTTGCGAAACAACAGTAGTAACACCAAACTGCAAGAGAGAGCCAATAAGTTTTCTAAACATATTGCCTGATGAACCTACAAATATTTTTTTTGACAGATAACCGGACGCTAAGCCGGTTGCAGTACCTAAGATATTATCGGTGAGATCCGGTGAGTTAGAGATATCCTTCAATGTTTTCCTGAGAATGTTAACCGGCTTTAAACTATCGTATGTAAAATACAATTGTTCTTTTAACAACTCTCCTTTAACAACTTGTTCAGCTTCTAATAATTGAATGGCACTTTTAAGCCCGGCAATGGAAGTAATGTTATGCATGTGATTCTATTTAAGCGCCTGTTTAATAATATAATTACCGAAAAGCTTTTTAAACCATTTTTGCATAAAAAAATGAATAACAATCCCTGTGATACCATAAAAAACTGCTATCACAAGGAATCCGTAATAGATCTTGCCGAGTATTTCGCCGAGCCATAAAGCTAATCCCAGGTTGAGAAAAAGAATAAATGATGTTAATATGACAAGAACTACAGAATGAAGTATCAACGAGGAACCTACATCTGATGTTTTGTCCAGAGCTTTAAGTTTTACTAACTCGTAGCTTGTTTTACCATATTCGGTAGCTCTTTCCAACAGTGATTCAAGCAACTTCGAATTGTCTTCCATGTATTAAGTCTTGATAAATTAAATAAACACCAGAATAAAAAGTCTTTTACCGCGTGTAAGCCGCCGTCTGTAATAGTTATTTAGCAGTTTTTGGCTCTTTACTAACATCCTCATATTTAGCTTTAGTCTGTTCGGTAAAGTCGGAAACATCTTCCTTTACCTGGTCAAATTTTTCGGAGATGTCATCGAGAAATTCATTGAATTTTTCCGTTAATGCATCTGCATATTCGTCTCCCTTTTTAGATATTTTTTTCCGTGTAACTGACCCTTTATCGGGGGCAAATAAAACTCCTAACAGTGCACCGGCGGCTACGCCTGCCAATACGCCTAATAATACTTTTCCTGAGCTCATAATTAAAATTTTAAATTGTTAGTAATATGGTGATGATTAAAAAAATCCGATGTTTCATGAAAAGTTATTGAAGGGAAATTTTCCCTCGCTAACTTCAGCATCCATTCGCTCTCGGCAAAAAATACCGGGTTATTTTCTTTATCGTAAGCAATAGCTGAAGATTTTCTTTTTATAAATTCTTCCAACTCTTTTTTGTTACCTGTTGTTACCCAACAGGCCTTAATAAACGGAAGTGATGAAAAGCTGCATTTGGCCCCGTATTCATGCTCAAGCCTGAATTTAATAACCTCATACTGAAGCTCGCCAACTGTACCTATTATCTTTCTGTTTCCCGGTTGTTGTAAAAATAGCTGTGCCACACCCTCATCGGTCATCTGCCGGACCCCTTTATTAAGTTGTTTGGTTTTCATAGGGTCGAGGTTAACAACTTCCCGGAGTATTTCGGGCGAAAAGCTTGGAACACCTTTAAAATGTAATAATTCTCCTTCGGAAAGGGTATCGCCAATTTTAAAATTTCCACTATCGTACAAGCCTACCACATCACCCGGAAAAGCTTCTTCCACTATGCTTTTATTATTTGCCATAAAGCTTGTTGGCGATGAAAACCGAATTTTCTTTTCTAAACGGGTGTGAAAATAAAACTTATTTCTTTCAAATTTCCCGGAACAGATTCGCATAAAAGCAATTCTGTCGCGGTGATTGGGGTCGAGGTTGGCATGAATTTTAAAAACGAAGCCGGTAAGTTTCTCTTCATCAGGTTCAACCAGACGCTCGGATGCCTGTATATTCCCCGGGAATGGTGCTATCTCCAGAAAGGTTTCCAATAGTTCCAGAACACCAAAATTGTTTAATGCACTTCCAAAAAACAAAGGGGCCAAATAACCTTCGCGATAAAGTGATATATTGAACGATTCGAACATATCATGTACAAAGTCAATTTCTTCCCATAACCTGTTGATGCTTTCTATTCCTACATAGTCCCTTAATTTTGGATCCTTAATATCCTTTGTGCTGATTAGGCTTTCCGAAACACTGCTTTTTTCAGCTGTGTAAATCTGCACCTCTTCTTTATACAGGTTATATACACCCTTAAATTGCTTACCATTTCCGATGGGCCAGGTATAAGGACACACTGCAATTTTCAGCTCCTGTTCGAGCTCATCCAGCAAATCATAAGGATAGATCCCTTCCCTGTCCATTTTATTAACAAAAATCATTACCGGTGTGTTACGCATCCTGCATACTTCCATAAGTTTACGGGTCTGCTCTTCTACCCCTTTCACACTATCTACAACAAGTATTACACTATCTACTGCCGAAAGGGTGCGGTATGTATCTTCTGCAAAGTCTTTATGCCCAGGAGTATCCAAAATATTCACCCTGATATTATTGTAATCGAATGCCATTACCGATGTTGACACAGATATTCCACGTTGTTTTTCAATTTCCATGAAATCTGACGTAGTTGTTTTCCTGATTTTATTACTTCGTACTGCACCGGCAGTCTGAATAGCACCGCCAAACAGAAGCAATTTTTCAGTCAGGGTGGTTTTGCCGGCATCGGGGTGGCTGATTATGGCAAATGTCCTTCTTTTTTTGATTTCACTTTTTAAATCCATAAATAATATTTTGGAGGACACTTTTCATCTTTTCAATTGTGGGGTCAAAAATAGTAAAAAATTGAGAATATGATGAAATCAAAAGAAACAGGGGCTATTCACATTAAGGATCATCTTTTATTCCAAATTTATTATATTTGTAATTATAAAAACAGACCCGATTAATTAGTTATGTGATCTTATTTTATACTTAAACTAAATCGTTATTCTTATGAAAAAGAACCTATTACTTGTTTGTCTTTCACTATTTCTTGTTAACATGATCTCTGCACAGACTTATAAATATATCGGAGCAGATAAATGTAAAATGTGTCATAATAAACCGGCTACGGGCGACCAGTATAGCAAATGGCTTAATGATCCACATTCTAAGGCTATTAAAACACTATCAAGCCAGGCATCTCTCGATTATGCCAGGAAGAATGGCATTGAAAACCCTGCTAAAGAAGCGAAATGTCTTAAGTGTCATTCAACTTATGAAAAGGCCGGCGCCGGTCTTCGCGGGGGAATCCTTCCGGAGGAGGGCGTTTCATGCGAATCATGTCATGGGCCAGGTAGTGTTTACAAATCTCCCATAATAATGAAAAATAAAGAACTGTCTATGAAAAACGGGTTGATACTTCCCGACAAGATTCTTTGCCTTACATGCCATAATGAAGAAAATCCATTCCATAAAGAATTTAATTTTGAAACCTTTGTTGCAAAGATAGCTCATCCAATTCCGGCAGCCAAAAAGTAAATAATAATTGTCCTGCAATCTCTGAAATAAGGATAATAAGATGAAGAAGTTAATATTTTCAATAACAGTATTACTGGCATTGTCTTCCTGCAAAGGGCCGGGTGCGGGGCCATTGGTAAAGGAATCTTTTACCAAGGAGAATCAGAAAATGGGGGGACAAATGCCTACTGCCATGCCCAATCCCAATGTTATGTCTGAAAAAATCAATGTTACCGTTGAGCCTTGCGATGGATGCGTTAAAATCGCTGACTTGTTGGCCAACAAACTGTCATATTCCGGAAAGATAATAAGGGTGAAAGGTAAAGTGACAAAATTTAATCCTGAAATTATGGGAAAAAACTGGGTTCATATTCAGGATGGAACAGAATTCGGGGGAGGATTTGACATTACCATAACAACAGACAAACCTGCCTCAGTAGGTGAAACAGTTACTTTCGAAGGTAAGATAGCGCTTGATAAAGATTTTGGCTATGGCTACTTTTACAGCGTATTAATGGAAGAAGGGAAGCCGGTCTTATAAAGATGGTTCAATCAGGTCCCAGAGATTTCCATATAAGTCACTAAAAACGGCAACCTTCCCATATATTTCTATTGCAGGCTCTCTTACAATAGTAATTTGCTGATCTTGTAAATTCTGATAATCTCTCTGAAAACTATCAGTGTAGAGAAATAAGAAAACACGTCCGCCTGTTTGGTTGCCGACTCTGCTTTTTTGCTCTTCATCAGTTGCCTTTGCAAGTAATAGATAACATTCAGCTGAACCCGGGGGCGCTATCAACACCCATCTTTTAGTTTCACTTATTGGTGTGTCTTCAATCAAAGTGAAACGGAGTTTTTTGGTATAAAACTCAATTGCATTATCATAGTCGTTTACTAATAATGTAATATGTGCTAACCGCTGATTCATAATTTTAAATCAATCCTGCAGTTATGGAAATCAGCCTGGCAGCCGGAATTAGAATAAACTGGGCAATTACTGTTCCAATCACTCTGGCCAAAACCATATAGACTATATATTTTCTGAAAAGACTATCTTTTGTTTTCCCTAAAACCACATCATCTGTCATCACAGAGAGGAACGGGTCAATAAAAACGAACATGAGAATAGTTGCTACTCCATTTATGATTGCGGATAAACTACTTGCCGTAGTCCTGAATTCGGGATTAAAGTATCCGGCATAAAGAGAAGACAAAACTCCAACAGTGACAATTGCTACTGCTAATACATTCATAATAAATACTTTCCATGGAAATTCGGTACCCATATCCAGTTTTGAAAGATTTTTTGAACTTGGAATCACGATGTTTTCCTTAATTGAAGTGATGCCGGATTTAGAAAATCCATGAAAAATTACTTTGGGAACTGATTTGTAAATACTAAATTTCTCGACAGCAATTGATAGAAGTCTCTGAAAGGATGGTATCATAAGTCCGCCAATTACTGTTGAAATTGTACATGACAGAATGATAAGTCTGAAATCTAATAAATTAGCGCCAAGCCCTGAATTAATATTTTTCTCGATAGTGCTGGCCAGGAGTGGTGCCTGAAATCCATTTGCCGTTCTTGAAACTAACACGAGAATATTAAAAAGCGCAAATGAGACAGCAATTCTCCCGGTCCGGATACCAACTATCCGTACGGAATATGATAGTGTAGTTATCAGGTTAATAAGGAAAGTTAATGCAAGAACGAGTGCAATCTGATGAGTCATAATAAAAATGATAAATGTTTCGTTTGTTATCTCGCTTCCAGTTCAGAGTTGTTGTGGTTTTAGAAATTTACATTCCCTGGATTGTCTCTGATTTCACTAAAAATTGTTCTACATCTTCACTTATCTTAATTGAATATTCGATTTTTAACGGTACTAAAGTATAAAAAAGTAGCCTTTCGGATTCCAAATAAGCAATATTAATAATTTCTTCAATCCTCAATTCAATTAAATATTGTTCCCGGGATTGCCCTGTAACACTCTTTTAAACTACGATTATTGAAAATTTGTCGTGCTAACCTGAATTATTCACAAATATACTTAAAGTGCTCTTTTCCTTTGTGTTACTTTGTGATGTACTTTGTGTACCTTCGTGGTAAAAAAATATTAAACACTAAGTCGCACAAAGGGTTACACAAAGGCTCACAAAGTTTATGAATAAAAGAAGCTAAATGAGTGTTAATTTATTAACAGTAAAAATTAGTCCATTACTGCCAACGATTTTGTAATTCCGGGGTAAGATTCCTCATTCATCCGAACCCTTCGCTTCGCTCGGGCTTGCGGCTTCATAGTGTCATCCCGAGCGACAGAGAGGGATCTTATCTGATTAAGGCTAAACTAATTGCTTTGATTTTTCTGATTTTTTATCCGGATTTACTTTATTTTTTTGCTGTTTCTGTTTTTCCTTTCCAGATTTTCCTTAACTCTGAATTTTACAATTTTTGTAATCAGGTCAAGCGGAAGCCGGTTATTAAATGGAAATTGCACAGAACCTTTTGCACCTTTATATATAGATAATTCTTTCCTGAATGTTTCAATTCCTGATGGCGTAGGATAAAATCCGATATGATTTTTACAAGCGGCAAAATGAACTAAATTACCATTCAGGGTAAAAGTCGGCATTGCATAGCTGATTGTCTCCTGTGCCCCGGGGGCCGCTTTCTTTATTGTCGCTCTAATCTCTTTCAGATACTTTTGAATGTTATCCGGGAAACCTTCTATGTATTCATCAATATTGGTGGTTGTTGCCATATCTTTGTTATGATAATTTTTAGTATTTTGCTTTTTATCAATTATTTAGCTTCGAGGGTGGTGCATCAGAAGGGTCAGAGCCCCACTTATAATTAGGCTTAGAGCCCATATCGAGCACCAGCTCTCCGCCATCTTTTACATCAGCCCAGCTAAACCAGGGCCTGTTCCATTCTTTTCCATTAAGTGTTGCTTTCTGAATGTATTTGTTTTGCCTGCTGCTCCTATTTGCAACTATCCTGAATGTCTTGTTATTCTGCAGTTTGATGGATACATCAGTAAAAACAGGACTACCAATATTAAAAGCCGGTGTTCCCGGAGTAACCGGATAAATACCAATACTTGAAAATACTACAAATGCTGATAATCCTCCACCATCTTCATCACCGGGAATTCCAAATGGGGAATTTGTAAACCAGGTATCAAGAAGCATTCGCACCCTCTTCTGTGTTTTCCATGGGGCGCCGGCATAGTTATATAAATACGGTATATGTAAACTGGGTTCATTCCCCATAACAAACTGGCCGACCATTCCGGTAGCATCGGGTAACTGCTGAAGGTAGTCAGGTTTCCACTTTCCCAACGGTTCAATAAATAACTGATCAAGCCTGCTTACAAACTTCTCTCTCCCTCCAAGCAGATCAACCAATCCGGAAATATCATGCTGTACATCCCAAAGATAGGTCCAGCCATTATTTTCGTCGTAATAAACACGGGTTCCCAATCCACCCGAGAACTTCGGATCAAAATCATTTACCCAGCTGCCATCGGCATTTCGAGGTGCAAAGAAGCCTGTTTCGCGATTAAAAAGATTATAAAAGTTACGCGAGCGTTTCTGAAAATATTCATAATCATCGTTTTTATTCAGAGCTTTTGCAAGCTGAGCCAGGCACCAGTCATCATAACTGTGCGCTAATGTTATTGCTACAGACTGTCTCTTTTCAAAAGGATGAACCATCGCGACTGTCTCTTTCTCACCTATATTCAATGCAGGATAATATCCTTTTTCAAGATAAAAGGTATCGAGTGAACACATAGGACCATTACGCCATGGCAACATAGTAGCTTGCATTGCATTCTTCCTGAGACCCTCGTAAGCCTTTTCGATATCAAAATTTCTGATTCCTTTAAAATAGGCATCAGCAATTATGGCAGCGGAATGATGCCCGTTCATGCAGGGATTATCTCCAAAGAGGATCGGGAAAGAGGGCATCCAGCCACTCTGTTCATACATTCGCACATAAGATTGTATTTTCTGACTTTCCATATCCGGATTGAGCATCGCGTGGAGCGGATGAGCAGCGCGGTATGTGTCCCACATCCAGTCATCTACATAAAATATTGTATCATTGTCATTATGTATTTTATCATCATAGCCACTGTAATAGCGCCCTTGTTCCGAAATATTTACCATGCGCTCGTATGTACGATACATGGCTGTATAGAAAACGGCTTTCTGATCCGGTGTACCTCCTTTCACTTCAATCTTACCTAGGGCTTTGTTCCATTTTTCCCTGCCTTTTTCCTTAATTGATTCAAAGTTCCAGTCGGGTATATCAGTTTCAAGGTTTCTCTTTGCCTGCTGCGCATCGACAAACGAAATACCCATCTTCACTCCTGTCTTTTCTTTCTCCGGAATATTAAAAATTAAGGAGAGTGAAGGTTTCGATCCTTCCAGGCTCGCGATCCCTTTCACGGCATTATTATCTGCATCCCAAATGGAATCGGATGAAAAGCTCTTGTCTGTCTTCATATAAAAAAAGACTTTCACTTTGTTATTATAGACCTCATAGCCTTCAACAGTATTATTATCAATAACATTGATGGAACCTCTTTCGGTTACAGCCAACATCAGATTTTTCTGTTCATTTTTATTCCAGATAATCTGATAAAATGAAGACTTCTCTGCCACTGTAAATTCCAGGTATATATCAGGGTCTTCAAGCCATACTGAATAGTAATATGGTTTACATACCTCATAATCATGATCGTAATAGCTCTGCCACTTTTTCTGATCAGTTGATATTTTTCCTGCTGCCGGCATCAGCAAACCGGCGGTACCATTACGATGACCGCAAAGGATGAAGGGAAACCCGCTTATTTTTTCTGCCTGGTAATTTCCCGGGATACGATAAATACGCATCATACTGTTGGGCAGGTTAACCAGCGGAACAGTTGTTTCGAGCAAAGGGCTGATGCCACCTATATTCGGATTTACGAAATCAACCGGGTCACCGCTCCTTTGAGAACATGATGCCAATATCATACAAAATACCGATAGAAATAAACAAACTCTTTGTTTCATTGCAATATTTTTTAAAGTGAGCTAACTTCTTTTATTCATACACTTTGTGAGCCTTTGTGTAACCCTTTGTGCGACTTAGTGTTTAATATTTTATTACCACGAAGGTACACAAAGTACATCACAAAGTATCACAAAGAAAAAGAGCGCTTTAAGTATATTTGTGAATAATTCAGGCTAAAACAAGTATAAATACAAAAATGAGAAAAAATAATTAATTACCTTTAAATTATCAAAATTCATTGCCATGAACCGAGCATGTTTAACAAAAAACACAACCGAGCTTGCGAGCTCAACGAAGTTAAACTTGCATGAACAAAATCAACATGCGAGCTCCATCCGACCTATTAAAAATAATTTTGTACGGATGAAACAGATAAAGTTACTTCTTTTCCCAATCATGCTCTTCATCCTGATGAGTTGCAGTTCCACTCCGGATTATAATAAAATGATACACGATATTCAAAGGCATATTGAAGCGGGTAACCTCAGGGAAGCAATCCGTCTATCTGAATCTTTAAAGAAACACTGTGATAATAACAGCCAACTTTTCGATAAAGCAGACTCCCTGGCACAGATTGCTGAAAGAATTGGACTCGATTTTGCGATCTCTGAAAACCAGGTAGTCACACAAATTGAAAAGAGCATATCATCATTTTCGCAACAGGATAAGGCTGAATGGGAAAAGAAAGGGTGGCTTGAATGGAGGATGATCAACGGTGAAAAAATGTATTTCAACAGAGCAGCCTCAAATCTTCTGCTTATAAGAAAATTCTATGAGCAAAAAGAAGAAAGTCTCAGGGAAATTGCAAATGATCCTGATATGATCTTCCGTCTGAAACATACCGAAAAAGTAATTAATGCATCTGATAATCAGAGCAATCCAGTTGTACCGGTTAACATGAAAATAACCTACACGATTACGGTTAATCCTGACGCTGTACCTGAAGGGGACACAATACGCTGCTGGCTGCCCTGGCCAAAAGGGAGCCTCCCCCGCCAGCAGAATGTAAAATTACTAAGTACCTCAAATCCTGAATATATTATTGCCCCCGACTCAGCTATTCACAGTACTATTTATATGGAAGAACTTTCAAAAAAAGGTGTTCCTGCAATTTTCCGGATATCCTTTCACTATCAGTCCAACGCCCAATATTTTAATTCGCGGGGTATCAAAATTTTGCCTTATGATAAGACATCTGAAAATTATAAGAAATTTACCTCGGAACAGCTTCCTCATATCTGCTTTACAGAAAACATTAAACGGCTTGCTGACAGCATAACAGGTAATGAAGAAAACCCTGCTGCTATCGTAAGAAAGATTTATATCTGGTTTAAAGAAAACATTCCATGGACAGGCGCTCTTGAGTATTCCATTATGCCGAATATTCCGGAATATGTTTATAGGAACAAAAGAGGCGATTGCGGCATGCAGACCTTCCTGTTCATGTCAATGGTCAGGTACAAGGGAGTTCCGGTAAGGTGGCAAAGTGGCTGGATGGTACCTCCGGGATCAGAGAACCTGCACGACTGGTGCGAGGTATTTTATGAAGGAACAGGATGGGTGCCTGTTGATGTTTCATACGATCTCCAACAGTCAGAAAATGTTGCGCTTAAAGAGTTTTATCTTTCAGGAATAGATTCCTACAGACTCATCCTCAACGATGGAGTTTCAGGGCCTCTTCACCCATCAAAGCAGTATATGAGAAGTGAACCATTCGACTTCCAAAGGGGTGAAGTTGAATGGAAGGGAGGAAACCTGTACTTTGACAAATGGGATTATGATATGAATATTGAATACATAAAATGATTCTACGTAAAAAATCTTAAACAGTTGCTTTTAGTTTATTTTTACCTTCACAACTATCTTCCTGACTTGTGAGTTCACGTCAACTTTCACTCCTGGACGATGTATATCTGAGGGAAAGAAAATAAAAAATTTATCAGGTGTTGCTTTGAAATTTTTAGCCTGGTTAACAGTCATGAACTCAATGTCTCTGATTGCATCGTACGGTGCAATGACATCTTTTTTCATTGACATGGGAGCAACACTCATCTGTTCAACTCCATTAATAACATACTGTATGTCAATGTATTTCTGATGGACTTCAAATTTAGCATCTTCTTCGTTTTTTGTAATATACTCACTGATAGGAGCATACAAATTATCACCATCAATATCATAGCGTTTTATTTCAAGCCCGGATAAATCGCTGCTTTTCAAAAAAATAAAAGCTTTGTCCCATCTCTCTTTATTCTTAAAATAGGAAACTGCAAACTCTTTTCTGTTTACAGAGGCATCGGGTGAAACAGTCCAACCGTTAAGCCATTCGCCTTTCTCAAACCAGCTATCAATCTTCTTACTACTCCAGGTTGAAGGATCAGTGGAACCTTTACATCCGATAAAACATAGGAAACTTGTCAATATCATGATTTTTACGACTAATTTTTTCATTTGAACTCAGAATTTAATGTCGTAAAGTTAAGCAAATAATGATTTTTTTCAGAAAAATGTCTGAATTAAATATAATCGCTTAAAACTCTTAAAAGACCATTTTTACTAAATGGCTTTGAAATAAAACCCGAGCATCCACATTCAATTGCCTTCGTATTGTCATCAGTATAAGCTGTCTGCACAATTATGGGAATTTCAGGAATCATTTCACGGATTAGTTTAACAGCAGTATAACCATCCATGTCAGGCATTTTAATGTCCATTAAAACCAGATCAATATTACTGTCGGAGAGACATTTTTCAACAGCTTCTTTCCCGTTTTCAGCTCTTAAAATGTCAATATTTAAGCCTGAAAGAACTATCTTAACATCTCGAAGTTACTTTCGATATCCTCTGCAACAAGTATGGTTTTTTTATTTCGCGAATTATGACTTTTCGCCGGTTTTATATCAGAAGCAGCATCTCTTGTTGAAGATAATTTCTCGTAAGGTATGGTGAAATAAAATATTGATCCCTTATCAGGCTCAGACTCCAGCCATATCTTTCCGCCCATATACTCCACGTATGCTTTTGAAATAGACAAACCAAGTCCGGTTCCTTCGTATGCCCTTGATGTCGTGTGCTGCACCTGATAAAAACGATCAAATATTTTTTCATGATCTTCCGGAGAGATTCCAATCCCGGTATCTGAGACACTGAATTCCAGAAAATCTCCCTGTACCTTATACCCTAGTTTTATTTGTCCTTTGCTTGTGAATTTAAAAGCATTATTGATCAGATTTAATAATATCTGGAATAACTTTGTACCATCGGTAATTATTAAGGCATCAGAATTGCTTAAAGCAGTTTCGTAAGTCAGTTCGAGTTTCTTTCCAATAGTTTTTGGAATGAACTGATTATACAGTGTTTTGAATCTTGAATTTAAGTTGATTTCATCTTTAACGATTCTGATAAGATTGGCTTCAATATTGGAAATTTCTACAATATCTGTAATAATCGCGAGAAGGTGATTACTGCTCTGGATTATTATTTCAGTGTACGACTTGCGAATCTGTTCATCTACACCTGGTTCCTCGAGCAGCGCTGAGAAACCTATTATTGCATTCATCGGTGTCCTGATTTCATGAGAGATATTGTGAAGGAAAGCAGTTTTCAATCTATCTCCCTCCTCGGCTTTTTCCTTAGCCATTATTAACTCATCTTCATTCTCTTTGCGGTCGGTTATATCCTGAATCACCCCGATTACATTTACCTTATTATTGTCGGTGACCGGTATCAGTTCAGCTTTTGAATAAATTGATCTTATAGCTCCATCGTTAGCGCGAATTATCTTAAAATCAGCCTCGTATGGTTCGTTATAATATAGCAGATTATCTAAAGTCTCATTAAGCATGGCTCTGTATTCGGGAAGGACGCTTTTTTGAACAAGATCGAGTGGAATAATATTATTCTGAATATCAAACCCATAAATTTTCACTGCCTCGTCAGAACCACGAATTGATTTGGTTGATAAATCCAGCTCCCAGCTTCCAATATGCGCGATAGACTGTGCCTTCTTAAAGAGCAGGTTACTTTTACGTAGTTCATCTTCAGCAGTTTTTTTCTCTCTTAGCAGACCGGTTCTATTTATTGTATTAAGAACAGCCGTTGAAAGTCGCGAAAGTTTTTCTTTCAGAACATAATCATCAGCCCCCGCTTTCATGCACTCTACAGCAATTTCTTCATTAATTGATCCCGTCACAATAATAAAAGGGGTAAGCGGGGTCATCTCGTTCCGTAGGAGGAGGGCGCTCATACCATCGAACTGAGGCAGAAAATAATCTGATATTATAATGTCAGGGTTGAACTTTTCAAGATAATGGATATAATCGTCCTTTTTATCAACAAGTTTTCTGGTAAATGTGATATTATTTTTTTCAAGTTCATGCCATATCAGTTCCGCATCATTGCGAACATCTTCAACAAATAGTATTTTTAACGTATTCATACCTATATTTGTAAAATTTATGCATAATCAAATTATCAAAGCTGTTTAACAAACTGTATTTCAATCTATTTCAATCTATTTCAACCTTCCTTAACGACTCATTTACCAACAGCCAGTATAACCCAAGGCTGCTCATCGCGTTAATGAACCGGTCTAAATCAACGTGTTTCACAACATAACTGTTTGCACCCAGCTTATATGCTTCCACTATATCAGGCTCCTCGTGCGAAGAAGTTACAACCACGATTGGTATATTAGAGGTCCGATCATCTTCTTTCACGGCTTTAAGAACCTCAAGTCCGCTTATTTTAGGAAGCTTAAGATCGAGAAGAACAACTTTCGGAGGGTTGGAGATAATCCTTTTTTCATATTTCCCTCTGCAAAAGAAAAAATCAAGAGCTTCTTCCCCATTTTCTGCAACTAATGCATGATTCGCCAGTTTATTCTTCCTGAGAGCTCGCAAAATAAGTTCAGCATCCCGCGGATTATTTTCCACGATAAGAATTTCTATAACATTATAATCTTCCATTGTACGTCATATATGTTAACTTTATTTTTTCAATCGTTTAGCGCAAGGGAATGGTTTTCTTTAATTCATTTATCATTTAAATTGTGAACAATATCTGATTTTTAAACATACACTATTATAAATACTTATATATCTGATATTTATAATATGTATAAAAAACTATTTCCATTTTAAGTTTTGAACAAAAAAATCTGTTTCAAACTGATTAAAAAAATGAGTATATTCTTAACTACAATTTTCTTGTAATTTAAATGTTTTAAATTTATTTGCTTATAGGTGAAATACTGAAAATCATGTAGGCGTTTTACCTATACGGGGGCGAGACGGAATCGTAAAATCTGATGGATGATTTGGTGATGTGGCGATGTTTTTTCCCACTATATGAGCTTTACAGACTTTTTTCTACGAGCTACGAGCTGTAAATCGACAATCTGCCAAATTGTTCAGGAATTTGAATCTGTACCTCTGATTCCTTGAATTATGGAGAAGCGGATCAGTTCTGCGGTAGTTTTAAGCTTGAGCTTTGACAGTAAGCGCTCCCTGTATGTGCTTATGGTTTTTGGACTCAGTGACAGATCAGTAGCGATCTGAACAACAGTTTTTCCTGATGCAAAGAGACCAAGAACTTCTATCTCCCGTGCAGAAAGTGTTTGATGAAGAGGTTTTTCTATTTCTGAAATGAAGTTATCAGCCAGCTTTTCAGCCAGTCCAATTGAAATATATCTTTCACCTTTCGATACTTTATAGATTGCCGATAGAAGTTCTTCGGGTGCGCTCGTTTTAATCAGGTAACCTGAAGCTCCGTACTTTAAAGCCTTTATGGCATACACGTCTTCGGAATAAATGCTAAGCATCAGAATGGCAGCAGAGGGTTGTGTCTTTTTTATCTGGTGGATTAAATCCAGACCGCTTCTGCCGGGAAGTGAAATATCGAGCAGAATAACATCATACATCTGCCCATTCAGCTTATCAAGCAATTCCTTCCCGTTGCCTGCTTCATGAATAAGGCTGATTTTTTCCTCGTCTTCAAGAATCTGTCTGATACCACGCCTTACAACAGGGTGATCGTCTGTGATAAGTACTCTAATCATCTTTACTTCCGTTTTTTAATGGAATTGATACTTTGATACTGGTTCCGAAACCTTTCTCTCCTTTAATCAATAATCTGCCCGAGATAGATCTTACTCTCTCTTTTAATCCTGCAATACCCATAGATGTCAAAGAATTGACCTCATTTTTACCAATCCCTTTCCCGTTATCTGTTATTTGCATCTCTATTTTGTTCTTAACCAGTCGTAATTTAACTTCTGCTAAGGAAGCTTCTGAATGTCGCGCTATATTTGTTAAAGATTCCTGAAGTATTCTGTAAAGGATTAGTGAGATGCGATTGCCAATTTGAAATTCTTCGTGCTCATAACTAAAAAGACACCTGATCCCCGATTGTTTTTCGAATTTCTTTAATAGCGAAGCGAAAGCCGGAACCAGGCCC
The DNA here is from genome assembly GCA_037127735.1 of Bacteroidota bacterium. Lineage (GTDB taxonomy): Bacteria > Bacteroidota > Bacteroidia > Bacteroidales > VadinHA17 > LD21. The sequence continues at coordinate 1,533 of JBAXXU010000092.1, read as the reverse complement.
AGATCAAATAATATTAAAGGGCGAAGGAAAGAGGAAATCTCCTTAATGCTTTCAATAGTTTCGCTTATCATCTGACTTATGTCGTCAATCTTTTCATTGACGGCTTGCGACTGAACTCCAATCCTGCTTTTCACCCATGCTATATTCATTTTAATTGCTGTAAGTTCCTGACCCAGATCATCATGCAGGTTCAATGCTACCAGCGACCTCTCGTTCTCCATTATCTCATCGAGATGCCTTGCAAGTTTCTGAAGTTTTTTCTGTGATTCCTTTAACTTTTTCTCCCCGAGTTTTCTGTCTGTTATATTATTTGCTATTACCTGTATCCCGTCAACATTTCCCTTCCCATCCAGAATACGCGTATAGGTTGACAAGTACCATCCTTCTTTTTCTCCATGCTTCATATAATCTTCATATTGAAGAGAAGACCCGGATTCCACTGTGAAATTCAACCTTTTGATAAAAACCTGACCATCCTCATTGCCAAATATTTCGGTTAAATTTTTTCCTATGTAGTCTGAAGCTTTACCTCCAAAGTTTTTAACAGCTTCATGGTTGAGCATAAGAATTCTACCCTCTTTGTCATAATAACCTATTCCCAGTCCGGAGTTATCCATGAGGAGTCTATTTTTCTCTTCACTTTCCTGCAAAGCTTTTGCAACATTTTTTAATTCGAATATCTTCTTATCAGACATGAAGATTCTCTCATTCTCATCAACGATTCTGACTCTGGCAGCTCTTTTAACGATTTTGTCAGTTTCGACTATATCTCTGTCTGAGTCAGCAACAGTTATCTCTACTGGCGCCCGCCCAAACTGTATCCGGTATTTTTTATCACTTTTCAGCATGTGAAATTCAAAATTGTTCTATTAAAAACATTTCGCACTACCGATCTAATAAAAAGGTCTTATGCAATTTAACCATTTTTTTTGGAAATCATCTTATAAAAATCTAAATTTACAAAACAGGTTAAACAAATAAAAAAATAATTATCAGGAAACTTACGTACAAAACAATTGATTTTCAAGCGATTTATAGTATTTTTTCACTAGTGTCCACTTAAATATAATTGATTTTCAACTATATAAGTTTTAGTTCTTTGATATATTTGCAATTTCATTATTTAAGAAGCTCTTTTATAGTTTCTTTGTTTAAAAGCAATTAACTCAGGATGTGGAGAAATTTGTGGTTTACTTAACTTACCGTTGGCTTTAGCCAACGGATCAGGATACTCTCGCGCATACGGGCTTTAGCCCAAAGAAGTTGGACTAAAGTCCTTGTCAATGAGGATTATATACCGTTGGCTAAAGCCAACGGTATATAATAAAACAGAAAAAAATGGTAACCATTTCATTGAATAATTAATCGAACCAAATCGTCACGTAATAAAAGCAGTAGCAAATAATTGATTATCAATAATATCAAAAACATTTTAACGAAACACTAGTGATATTTTTTCACTAGTGTCCGATTAATAACAGCTGATTTTCAGCTGTTTATCATATAGTTCTTTGGCATCTTTGTAATCTTGGT
>JBAXXU010000091.1:0-17629 GCA_037127735.1 Bacteroidota bacterium | reverse complement strand
TGTACTTGCATTGTTTACAATTGTCGCCATCGCGGCTAACTCCCAGAACGCCACAACCTCTGGGAATTCTACTGTTAAATGGTTCACAATACAGGAGGCTGAAAAGTTAAATAAACAGGCTCCGCGTCCGATATTTATTGACACATATACTGACTGGTGCGGCTGGTGTAAAAAAATGGATAAAGAAACCTTCACCAATTCAGTTATATCAGACATTCTCAATAATAAATTTTACCCTGTTAAATTTGATGCTGAAGGAAAAGAAAGTATAACTTTTTTTGGTCAGACCTACATTAATGATGGCAAAGCCGGAAATGCGCATCAATTGGCAGTTGCCCTTCTGCAGGGTCAATTATCATATCCGACAGTTGTTTTCCTTATGCTTCAGAAAGATGGCAAGATACAAGCCCATCCGGTTCCAGGTTTCAGGGCAGCAAAAGATATGGAAGCTTTACTGAGCTTCTTTGCCGATAAGGCTTATGAAACTCAGAAGTGGGAAGATTTCCAGATAAGCTTTGCCGGGAAAGTAAAGTAAAGCCAGAACCCAGAACCCAGAACCCAGAACCATATTCACTACCTCCCGATAATATAATTCGCCGGGAGCTGAATCACATCGCCGAACTGATAAATAAGTTTCCTCGAATCGAATAGTTTTTCGGAGCCGAGATTAATTTTTACATCCACAACATCCGGAACCCTGTAAAACAACTTATCATACTTAGTACCTTCAGATTTAACCTGAGCGTTATTAATAATTGTAAGTTTCCTGGTTTTCTTTTCCGGTATAAATTCTACTGTCACGGGTTTTCCTCCCTTAATAGTACCGGTAACAGGGCCTGTCAGTTCAGAAAACTGAAACAACGACTCGGGCTTTCCCACCATTTGTTTTTGAGGAATAATCGGGTATGAAAATGTTAAGGTTTTTTTCAATGTTTTACCGGTAAATAGTTCTGTATAGGCTTTTTCAAGTCGGTTTATTTCATTTATGGCAGCATCGCTTTGCGGAAAGACAGTTGCTTCACCTGTAAGGATCAGGTGCTTTCCATCTCTCAATTCCAATAACCTCTTTGCAGCCTTTTCAGCCAGCTGATCAACCGGAAGTTTCCTTTTCCTTTCAACGATGTAAGGTATCCGGATAAAGGATGAATCAACACTCATTAGCTTAAAAGCAGTGTCGCGCAGCGACTGGTAATATTCATCCGATCCAAGATCAAAGGATTGATACCGACTGTTCTCAGATTCTTTTAACCCTCTCTGTCTCTCATTAGTATTAAATATCCCCGGGTTAAGATCCAAAATAAGTCCCTCTTTCCTCAGAGACAGAACATTTGTCTGAAAAAGCGTTGTACTCGAAATAACATAAAACTCAGACGGATCTAACTCCTCATGCGATTTTACAGTAATACTTTCAATGGACCATGATTCACTTTCGTTCTCGATAACGTCAGTAAGGCCCAGCAGATCTCCTGCAAACTGCGCGTAGGGACCAGGCTTTTCTATGGTTCTTTCCATTTCAACCACCACATTAAAGACTGTCCTTGGAAGACCATACACTATACTTCCGTCCCTGAGCGCGGAAGAATCAGAAAGAGGCAAAATGACACTCCCTGAATCAGAAAAATTCCTGCCCGGGAGGCATGAATAAGTTAAAAATATTGTTACCAATAACACTGATAGTCTGATGAAAGTTTTCATATAGAATATTTTGGTTCAAAGTTCAAGTTTCTTATCTTATTAAACGCTTTACCGATACTAAAAATTATGTCTGAGGCAATAGTTGATTCATAACATGATTCTGAGGCAGCTATGTCGCCTGCAACACCATGAAGATAAACTCCGAGGACTGCGGCATTTTCAGGTGTATAGTTCTGTGCAAGCAAAGATAGTATTATTCCTGTTAGTACATCGCCACTGCCTGCTGTTGCCATACCGGGGTTTCCGGAGCTGTTAAAAAATACTTTTCCTTCAGGTGTTGTAATTGAAGTATGGGCGCCTTTAAGAACAACAATGCAGTTATGCTCCTTAGAAAATCCGATCTGACGTTTCAGCCGGGCAAACCCATTATCACTTTTCCCGGCGAGTCTTTCAAACTCTTTTGGATGGGGTGTAATAACAGTTCCGGCAGGGAAGAGAGAAAGCCATTCCTTATTCAACGAGAGGATGTTAAGTGCATCAGCATCAATTACCATTGGTTTTTTACATTCTGATAAAAGGTGTTGAAGCGCTTTTTGCGATTCCGGTTCTGTCCCAAGGCCAGGCCCGATACCAACAGCGCTGAATGATCCGGTATTTCCAATATCAGAAATAAAGTTTTCAGAGCTATCCATGCTCACCATTGCTTCGGGCACAGCGCTCTGCACGATTAATATCCCGCATGCAGGTACGCGGCATGTTATCAGCCCTACACCTGTTCTCAGCGCTGCCAGGGCTCCAAGAACTGCAGCGCCCATTTTACCTGAAGAACCGGAAACCAGCAAGCCATGACCAAAATTTCCTTTGTGATCAAATTGATTTCTTTTTTTTATTAACGGGGCAATATCTTTTTTTTCTAATAAGAACCAGGGTGATGATGTGTTTCTTATTGCATCTTTATTCAATCCGATAGGCAACACTACCCATTCTCCAAGATATGGAGAATTTTCGGCAAACATAAACGAGAGTTTTGGAAACTGAAAGCTGAGGGTATAATCAGCTTTAATAACTGTTTTATATGTATTTTTGCTATTGTCTTCCCCAAATAAACCTGAAGGAATATCAATTGAAATTATTGTCGCGTCTGCTCTATTGATCTGTTCTATTACCTCTCCGGATAATCCTTCAACGGGCCGTGTAAGTCCGGAACCAAAGATTGCATCTATGATGATATCGCCTGAAGAGATGACCGGGAACTGATCTGAAGAAGTTAAATTATTCAAAGGAACCAAAGTTGCTGTTTCCAGTCGGCGTCGGTTAATCTCCCAGTCTCCTGAAGTCTTTTCAGCGAATTTAACATAATGTACCTCAACATTATACCTATTAACAGCTAACATTCGGGCAAGGGCAAGACCATCGCCGCCATTATTGCCGGGGCCCACGAAAACCAATACGCGCTGAGACCGGTTGTATCTTCCCGCGATCCATTTGAATAGTTGCTCCGCGGCTCTCTCCATCAGATTAACAGAAGCTATGGGTTCATGCTTTATAGTCTGTTCATCAATTTCCCTTATCTGTTCACAAGAAAATACCTTCATCTGATGATTAAAATATTTTCACGAATTTACACTCTTCAATTATTAATAAAAAAAGAATCTTCAGGCAGGTTTTTAATTCTGCCTTTCTTTGAAGTATGTTTTAATAATATCATCCAATATTTCTTTAGTCAGGGGTTTATTTAGAAACCCGGAAACATAATTCCATGCCTTTACCCTTAATCTGTCAGCAGGATTCCTGGAGGTGGTCAGCATCATGATCATTATCCCGTTTTGAATTTCTTTATCGAGTTGGCTAAACTCAAGAAGAAACTCCCAGCCATCAACATTTGGCATGTTAATATCTAAAAAAATCAGGTCAGGCTTAGTCTCTTTATTCTCTTTCATTGATTTAAGATATTTCAGAGCATCAAATCCTGAAGTCTTCTTAATAACAATGGTTTCAAGATTTGTTTTATAAATTTCTCTCTCATGAAAGAAATTATCATGCTCATCGTCATCTACCAGCATAATACATCTTAATTCTTTCTTCATTCTGTTAAATTTGGTATGGTAAAATAAAATGTTGTTCCCTGTCCGATAGTTGATTCAAGCCAAATTTCGCCCTTATGCAAGTGTACTATTTTTTTGCAAAAAGCGAGTCCGATCCCGCTTCCCTGGTATTCTGCGTCTGTGTGTAAACGCTGAAAGATATCAAATATTTTTTCAAAATTTTTAGCAGCGATTCCTATTCCATTGTCACTTACCGTGAACTTCCATTTTTCATTCAAATACTCCGAGTTGATTTGAATTTTTGGTTGTGTATCTTTTCCCCGGAATTTAATCGCGTTCACAATAAGATTCTGGAAAAGTTGCCTGAATTCAGATTCATATACATTCAACTCAGGCATGTCTGCCACTTCTATGCCGGCGTTTGAAGTAATTATCAACTCTCCAAGGTCAGTAATCACATCATCAATTATTTTTTTGCAATCTACATTAGTAAGATTAAGGTTCCGGCCCAGGCGGGAAAAGTCCAAAAGCGAGTTAAGCAGTACAGTCATCCTTCTTGTGGCATCATCTACCACATGAAGATATTGGTGCGCTTTGTCGTCAAATACTCCTGAATAGTCTTCCTTGAATATCTGCACAAAATTAGATATTGTACGAAGCGGTTGTTGAAGATTATGCGAAGCTATAAAAGCAAATTGCTCGAGTTCCGCGTTAGCATGAGCAAATTTTTCAAGTTCTTTGTTAATAGTGGTTAACTCATCAACTTTTTTCTTCAATTCTTCCGCTGCTTCTTTACGTTCAGTGATGTCTTGCATTGTACCAATCATGGTCATTGGCTGATTATTATCATTAAATGTAAAATTCCCTATTCCATGAACCCATCGCTCTTCTTTATCAATCTTCCGGATAATTTTAAATTCCCTGTTAACCTTTGTTCTATTGCTTCTAAGTCCCTGAATAAAGAAATCTGTCATAACTTTTCTCCAATCAGGATGAAAAATTGATGCCCACCCGTTAAGTGATCTGTCATAATCAGTATCAATTCCAAAAATGTCATAAAGGATATCGGAACCTGACCATCTGTTAAAAGTAAAATCCAGTTTATAACTTCCGAGTCTGGCTATAGCCTGAGTTTCTTTTAAAAATCTTTCGTTCTCCCGCAAGGCCTCATCAGCATGTTTGCGGTCGGTGATATCAACCATGGTTACATGGCATTGTTCGCCATTTTCGGAAATGTGACCTTTCATGTAAACATACAATGGTAAGTTGCTGCTTTCAATTGATAAAGCCACTTCGCACGACTCCCTGGTTTTGCCGGCAAATATTTTACAAAGAAAGAGGTTGAAGATTGGTTTAGTATCGTCTGAAACAAAAAAGCCAAACCGGCTGCCTTTTAAACTACGGTGTTCTTTGCCAAGTATCTGCGCTCCCCTGAGGTTTAAATCAATAATTTCACCTTCGCTGGAAAATGTAAAATATCCCGAAGGCGCATTGTTGTATAGTTCAGTGTATTTTTGCATTACAACTTCTGCATTATTTTTTGCCAGCAAAAATTCCTCATTCTGCATTTTCAGTTCAATCTGGTAAACCTTAAGTTCGTGAAAGAGCTTCAGTATTTCGCCTTCAAAAGGAATAGAAGTTGTTTCTGATGACATCTTTTTCAGAAATTCTTCTGCCATTTGGCGAAGGGTTAAGGCTTTAGATTTTATACTTTTTTTCATTTATCGGCAAAGAAAAAAAAGTTGCTTCAGAAATATTCAGTTGTTAAAGATACTAATATTCTTGTGTGAAAATAATTTCAGAAATACTTCTCAGGCTATTTTCCCGGCAAGAAAATAAAAATTATCATAAGTAGCGAAAATCCGTAAACTACTTTATATTTGTTTACGGTTAACTATCGTGGTTGGTTTTGGAAAAGAAGTTGAAATAAGTTGAATTGAAAAATTAAAATGTAAGTTACTTATAATTAATACTTTGCGCCTTATGCTAAAAAATCATCCCAAAGGACTGCTTGTAGCTTTCTTCTCAAATATGGGTGAAAGGTTCGGTTTTTACACCATGATGGCTATTCTGGTTTTATTTCTCCAGGCTAAGTTCGGGCTTTCTGCCGAAAAAGCCGGTGAAATATACAGTTGGTTCTATTTCAGCATTTATGCCCTGGCACTGGTTGGAGGTATCCTTGCCGATGCCACGAAGAAGTATAAATTAGTGATACTTGCCGGTATCATAATAATGTTCACCGGCTATATAATTATGGCAGTACCTGGTATGACTCTGACCATCACTGTCATAGGACTTTTCACGATAGCTCTTGGCAATGGATTATTCAAAGGCAACCTTCAGGCTGTTGTCGGCCAGATGTACGATGACCCTAAATATTCGAAGTTAAGAGACTCGGCCTATATGATTTTCTACATGGGTATTAATATAGGCGCTCTTTTCGCACCGTTTGCCGCAACAGGTATGAGGAACTGGTGGCTGAAAATGAATGGTTTTGCACACGATGGGAGCCTTCCTTCATTATGCCATCAGTTTCTGTCAAAAACATTGACTGACACTTCAACTTTTCAGCAACTTGCCGATAAAGCTAATCTTAATATACCTGTAACTGACCTGACTACGTTTGCTAATAATTATATTGAAGTTTTTTCCAAAGGTTATAACTATGCATTTGGTATAGCAGCCGGAACCATGGTGATATCCCTGCTGGTCTATATTATTTTCAACAGGTTCCTGCCAAATAAAGAAAATAAGGTGACGGAGGTTTCGGAAAAAGTTGATTTTAGACCGGTGCCGCTTATAGCTGCAATTGTTGCAATGGTGGTAACAGCATTTGCATTCCATTACATCAAACAGGTTGGATGGGCATCAGGTTTTGCAATTGGTCTTTTTGCCGCATTTGTTACCTGGATAATACTCAGTGCAAAGAAAGAGGAGATGTCGAGGATTGTTGCGCTTGTCCTTGTTTTCGTGGTCGTGATATTTTTCTGGATGTCGTTCCATCAGAATGGACTGACGCTCACTCTGTTTGCCCGTGATTATAATGTAAAGGCCGTCGCCCCGTTTACAAACCTGTTCTTTAATCTTGTATCGCTGCTGGCAGTCTGCGGATCTATTGCAGGGCTGGTACTCCTGGCAAAAAGAAGTTTTGATAATAAAGTAAGGTTGGGAGGAGGAGTTTTGTTCGTGATTGCTTTTGTAATTGCCTATTTCAAATTCAGCAATGCAGAACCCATGAATGCAATTTCACCTGAAATATTCCAGTCATTTAATCCATTGTTTGTCGTGGCGCTTACTTTTCCCGTAATGGGCATATTTTCATGGCTCAACAAGAAAAATATTGAGCCTTCGGTTCCAAAGAAGATAGGGTTCGGGATGATAATTGCCGCAATCGGATTTATTATCCTGCTTATCTGTTCTTTAAACCTTTCCTCGCCTCATTTGCTTAACGGATCGCCAGTTCCTGATGCAGAGAGGGTATCGCCTTACTGGCTCATAAGTATATATCTTGTCCTTACAGTGGCTGAACTGTTCCTTAGCCCGATGGGATTATCCTTTGTGTCAAAAGTTGCTCCCTCGCGATTCCAGGGACTTATGCAGGGTGGATGGCTGCTTGCAACGGCAGTCGGGAATAAGCTTCTTTTTGTAGGGACGCTTCTTTGGGATAAAGTGGAATTATGGCAGCTTTGGCTTGTGTTTATCGTGTGTTGTCTTACCTCCGCTGTCTTTATCTTCTCAATACTTAAACGGCTTGAAAAAGTGGGGCAGAGTTAAATAATGAAGGTACTGAAGTTTGGCGGTACATCTGTCGGGTCGCCCGAACGTATCAGAGGGGTAAAAAAGATTATTGAATCACAAAACCCGCCTTGCGTGACGGTTGTATCTGCATTTCAGGGAATTACCGATGAACTGAAGCAGGTAAGCGAACTTGCCTCAGCGAGGAATAATGATTACAAAACAGTTCTTGAGAAGATAATTACAAAACACGAAGAATTTGTAAAGCACTTATTGGCTAAGGATAAACAGGCAGTGGTTCTTGATAGCGTTAATAACATATTCACCTCATTACGTGAAACCTTAAACGGGATATGGCTGCTTCGCGAGTTAAGCAAACACTCGCTCGATCAGGTCCTGTCAACCGGAGAAATACTTTCATCCCTGATAATAAGTAACCTGATTGATAATAGTTTGCTTATTGACTCAAGGAAATTTATCAAAACTGACAGTAATTTCGGATACGCGAACGTTAATTTCACACTGACAGATAATCTGATCCGAGAGAGTATTACCGAAACCGGCAGACATATTATTGTACCGGGTTTTATCGCCGGCAACCTGCACAATGAAACAACCACACTGGGTAGAGGAGGTTCGGATTATACCGCGGCAATAATTGCAGCAGCGCTCAATGCAGAGGTTCTGGAAATATGGACGGATGTAGATGGATTCATGACAGCCGATCCGAAAAAAGTGGAAAGAGCATACGCCATTGAAAGTCTTACATATTCTGAAGCTATTGAATTATCGCACTTTGGCGCCAAAGTAATCTATACTCCTACCCTTCGACCGGTTTATAAAAAAAATATACCGATATTAGTTCTTAATACATTTAATCCGGGGTCAACAGGAACTATTATCAGCCATAAGCCGTCTGATGAAAATAAAAGCCCCATAAAAGGAATTTCATCTATTGACCATATAGATCTGATAACCCTGCAGGGCACAGGCATGGTAGGCGTTACAGGAACATCAATGCGGCTGTTTGGAGCATTGGCGAAACAGGAGGTCAATATAATACTTATCACCCAGGCCTCTTCTGAATATTCAATAACTTTTGCTGTTAACCCTTCCGATTCGGTAAAGGCATCAGATGGAATAAATGAGGAGTTTAAAAACGAGATAAATCTGAACAGGGAATTAAAAATTCTGGTTGAGAAAAACTTGTCAATAATCGCTATCGTTGGCGAGAGAATGAAAAATACACCCGGGATATCAGCAACCCTTTTCAAGTCGCTTGGCAGGAACGGGATAAATGTTATTGCCACTGCCCAGGGTTCTTCTGAATTAAATATTTCGGTGGTCATTAAAAATGAAAATCTTAAAAAAGCGCTTAATGTTATTCATGACGGTTTTTTCCTTTCCCGCTGCAAGGAGATGTATGTTTTTGTTGCAGGTACGGGGCTGGTAGGAACAAGTCTGCTGAAACAGATTCAAAAACAATATTCAACTCTTTTGAGCGAATATTGTCTTAAAGTAAATCTGATGGGCATATCCAATTCAAGAAAAATGGTCATCGACAAAAAAGGAATCTCATTGGATAATTGGGTGGATACACTTAAAACTTCAGGAGAAAAAGCTGATATTTCCAGCTTTATTCATCAAATGACAAAACTTAATCTGCGGAATGTAGTATTTATCGATTGTACAGCCGATGAAAAAGTAGCATCGCGGTATAATGAAATTCTTTCAAAGTATGTTTCCATTGTAACTGCAAATAAAATTGCATGTTCATCAGATTATAATTACTATCAGCAGTTGAAGAACATAGCGAATGAGCGTGGTGTTAAGTTCATGTATGAGACCACAGTAGGCGCCGGATTACCAATTATCAAAACAATAAATGACCTTGTAGTCAGTGGCGACAAGATCCTTAAAATAGAAGCTGTTCTTTCGGGAACCATGAATTTCATATTTAATGAAATTGGTCCCGATATGCCTCTGAGTGATGCCATCAGGAAGGCAAGGGAAAAAGGTTACTCGGAGCCTGACCCTCGTGTGGACCTGAGCGGGACTGATGTTGTCAGGAAAATTCTCATACTGGCCAGGGAAGCCGGTTATCCAATTGAAAAAAATGAGGTTATTGTCAATAAATTCCTTCCCGATGGCTGTTTTGAAGGCGATTTGAATAATTTCTTTATAAAAGTTAAAGAATATGATGTTGAATTCGAGCTAAAAAGGAAGGAACTTGCAAAACAAAACAGGAAATGGAGGTTTTTTGCCACTCTCGAACATGGTAAAGCGAAGGTTGAACTCATTACCATCGGTGCAGATCATCCCTCTTTTTATCTTGAAGGCAGCAATAACATCATCCTGTTTACAACCGACAGGTACCATGAGCTGCCTATGGTGATAAAGGGATATGGCGCCGGAGCAGAAGTTACTGCAGCAGGAGTATTTGCTGATCTGATGAGGGTGGTAAATGTGTGAGATTGACGATTTACGATTGACGATTGTCGATTTAATGTCGTTTAGTTAAGAAAAACTATAACCAAACATGGAATGAGTGTTCTATTTCTACCCCCAACCCACTCTACAATCCCCGTGTTTTTACCCCCCAACCCCCCAAGGGGGGATTTAAGAACACCCCCTTTAGGGGGCAGGGGGTAAAAAAGTGGGAGTGAAAAACAGGCTGCCGGGGGTAAAAAAATTGGGTTAAAAACCGTGAAGGGGCAAAAAAAGGAGGTGGAAAATATGGAAGGATATATTTACAAAAACGGATTTTCAGGGCTTAACTAAACAACATTGATTAACGATTGTCGATTTACGATTATAATGATGCGATTATTGAACTGTCTGAAGATTTATACAAACGAGTATTAATTTGAAAAATAAACCCATAAAATATTATTCAACAAACAGAAAGTCTCCGGAAGTTTCTTTTGAGGAGGCCCTTCTCAAAGGTCTCGCCCCTGATGGTGGATTGTATTTGCCTGGTTCATTTCCAAATTTAACCCCCGAAGAACTGAATAGTTTTTGCGACAAAGAGTATTACGAAATTGCTTTTACAGTCCTGAATAAAATTATCGGCACTGATATTAATAGCCACGATCTGCAGAAACTATGCCGCGATGCATATAACTTCGATGTACCTCTTGAAAAAGTGTACGACCGGAAATATATTATGCGACTCGATCAGGGCCCTACGGCCTCCTTCAAAGATTTCGCTGCACGTATGATGAGCAGGCTCATGCAGTATTACCTGGCCCTTAATAATCAACATCTTACAATACTTACTGCAACATCGGGCGATACAGGAAGCGCGGTGGCAAGTGCTTTTTATGGACTCAAAAACATCAATGTAATTATTTTATTCCCGGGCGATGAGGTAACTCTGATGCAAAGGAAACAGATGACTACACTGCAAAAAAATATTAAAGTCATAGCAATTGACGGGAAGTTCGACGACTGCCAGAGGCTGGTCAAAACAGCATTTTCAGATCCTTCACTTTCACATATACCTCTATCATCTGCTAATTCCATCAATATTGGAAGGTTACTTCCCCAATCTGTTTATTATTTCTATGCCTGGTCGCGACTATCGGGAAGAGTTGATGACAAAGCTATCTTCAGTGTACCATCGGGTAATTTCGGGAACCTGATGGGAGGAATAATTGCCAGGGAAATGGGTCTCCCTGTTGAGAAATTTATTATTTCAACTAATGAGAACGATGAAGTACCTGAATTTCTGCGAACAGGGAACTACAATTCAATCAGCCCGTCAAAGAATTGCATATCCAGCGCTATGAATGTTGGTCACCCTGGCAACCTTGCAAGAATCGTTGCCCTTTACGGAGGAATGATGGATGAAATAGGAACCATTATCAAACCTCCCGACTTGAAACGAATGTGCGAAGATCTTTTTGCAGTCAGTGTAACCGATGAAGAGACGAGAATGACAATCGCCGGCATTTACAAACATTATAATATTTTGATCGAACCACATGGAGCTGTTGCGTGGCATGGAATGAATGAATATTTCAGATTTTGCAGGAACTGCAATTCTGAAAAACAACTTTGTATATCGCTTGAAACAGCTCACCCTGCAAAATTCCCTCAGGAATTACAGAAAATAATTAATGTCGATCCTCCCCTTCCGGCCTCACTCGCCGGTATAGAGGAGAAGACCGAAAATTATATTACACTGGAAAATGATTACGAAATGCTGAAGGGGTTTATTTTGGAGGAGTGAACTAAAGTTGGGAGTGAGCTAAAGTTGGGAAAGATGCAATATAATATTATGATAATAACTCTAGTCACTCTAGTCACTCTAGTCACTCTAGTCACTTATTAGTAATAAATAAACATCAAAACATGTACATAGTATGTTCTGACCTTGAAGGGGTATTTGTACCTGAAATATGGATAAATATTTCACAACAGACTGGAATTGATGAGCTTAAACTGACCACGCGTGATATCAGTGACTATAATGTCCTTATGAAACGGAGACTGGAATTATTAAAAGAGCATGGACTTACATTACATGACATTCAGAGAGTGATCTCACTCCTTAAACCGCTTCCGGGAGCCATGGAATTCGTTGACTGGCTGCGAACAACCGCTCAGCTTATTGTTGTCTCCGACACCTTTACAGAATTTGCTGAACCCCTTATTAAACAGCTGGGAAGACCGACTCTTTTATGTCATCATCTTACGGTAGATACTGCGTGTAATATAACAAATTACAATCTTCGGCAGAAAGATGCAAAAATGAAAGTTGTTGAAGCGCTTCAAAGCCTTAATTATAAGGTAATTGCCATTGGTGACTCCTACAACGACATTTCAATGCTAAGGAAGGCAGAGCATGGAATTCTGTTTAACCCGCCTCAGAATGTGATTGACGAGCATAGCGATCTGATAGTTATTAAATCATATAATGCTTTGAAAGAGAAAATTTTGCAGATAGTTAATCAGAAATCACTACTGTCCGGTTAAATATTTATAAAACTACTGAAACCCCTTATTTTATTACGTCCCTACAGGACGTCTTAATTCATGGGGTGACTTTCATTTCTACCGATATTAAGTCCCTGACGGGACTGTCCCATCGGGACAATATATTGGTAGAAAAGAAGTTGCAGTTTAACACAAAAGTCCCGTAGGGACGCAATGAAATTTAGTCGGACAATAATGATCAGAAATTATAAACGGGTTCAGACTCAGCGAAATCATGCTGTTAATTAATTAACAGAGAGCCTGTTTTATTTGATATTTTCTTAAAGGCGATGATTATTCCAATATTTTTTTACTTTTACTTCTGATATTACTTAACTTCTTTTATTCATAAACTTTGTGAGGCTTTGTGTAACCCTTTGTGCGACTTAGTGTTTAATATTTTTTTACTACGAAGGTACACAAAGTACATCACAAAGTAACACAAAGAAAAAGAGCGCTTTAAGTATATTTGTGAATAATTCAGGTTAAATTACTTATAACGATGACCATGAAACTACCCCCATCCTCCAAAAACTGGTTGACAATTATCGGTTCCATCATTGCGATTATCAATCTTCTACTTATTCTTCTTCTGTTTATTATCTCAACAATATTCAATAAAGGAAATACAAATCTTGGGTTGTTTATTTATATTATACTGCCGGGATTTCTGATTTTTGGACTTTTGCTAATCCCGACAGGAATGTTTATCGAGAGGAAAAGACACTCCGGGAGTATGGTTCATGAAGCTGCCAGGCTCCCAAAGATTGATCTCAATGATCCAAGACACATGAATGCCTTTATCATCTTCACTGTTACTACAATTATTATTCTCTTCCTTTCGACACTTGGAAGTTTTAAGGCTTTTCATATTACAGAATCTGTTGAGTTTTGCGGTACTTTATGTCACCAGGTAATGGAACCGGAATATACCGCATATCAGAATTCCCCTCATGCAAATGTTTCATGTGTGGAATGTCATGTTGGTTCAGGGGCCTCATGGTATGTAAAATCCAAATTATCAGGGTTGCATCAGGTTTATGCTGTTATTACGAAAACCTTTCCTACGCCAATTGAAACACCTCTTCATGACCTGCGTCCAGCGAGAGAGACCTGCGAGAAATGCCACTGGCCCGAGAAATTTTATGCACGTACACTCTGGACAAATAAATATTTCCTGGCCGATTCACTGAATACCGAATGGGATATTATGCTCCAGATGAAAACCGGTCCGGAGTATAGTGGTTTTGGGCTGAGAGAAGGAATTCACCGGCACATTAACCCCGCTGTAAATATTGAATATATTTCAGACAATGATAAACGTGAAAATATAACTTATGTAAAATATACAAATAAGTCCACCGGCGAAGTGACTGTTTACAGAAATGAAAGTAATCCTATCTCCGACAGCCTTTTGTCAGCATCTACAACAAGAACAATGGATTGCATAGATTGTCACAACCGTCCATCCCATAACTACAATTCGCCGACAGTCTATTTCGATAAAGCTATGCTAACAGGGGCTATTTCAAAGGATATCCCGTTCTTTAAAAAGATAACTATGGGCATATTGATGGATACATTTAGTGACAAGGATACTGCACTGCTGAAGATAAAAGACAGTATTACAGATTTTTACAAATCGGATTATTCTGATTATTATACGAATAATAAAGATATTATCGATAGCTCAATAGTTGCTGTTCAGAAAGAATTCAGCCAGAATACTTTCCCAAAAATGAAAGTAGCTTATGATCATTATCCTGAACATATCGGGCACCTTGAATCTGATGGCTGTTTCAGGTGTCATAATGATGCTTTTAAAGCTGAAAATGGACGGATAATAACACGCGATTGTAATCTCTGTCACTCAATTGTGGGTCAGGGGAAACAAGGAATGATGGATTATTCCAACATTAAAGAAAACCTTGAATTCCGGCATCCTGTTGACATCGGAACCGCGTGGAAAGAAGCCAATTGTTCTGAATGTCATAAATATTTGTATTAAAGACAAAAGATAAAAGGAAAAAGACAAAAGGGAAAGCAAGGAGAATGAAGAAAGAAGGTGAGATTCCGTATAAATCCGCAAGACATCAAGACATCAAGACATCAAGACAACAAGACATCAAGACAACAGGCTTCAAGCTATTTTAGAATCTCCGAAGTGTACCGGTCTGCAATTTCAGTCTGGTCTTTTGACAGGCCCGAAATGATAACAATCGAATTATCCTTCCATGCAAGGAAAATAGTTCCATTGTAACCGTCAGTTATCATAAACTTTTCGTTGCCTGAATCTACAGAATCTAAACCGGTTGCTTTTAAATAAGCATCAACAGTTTTCTTAGCATCTTCAGGGGAATTGTTTTCCAGTATAAAGATTGAGAAGTTATCGTTCCCAACCTCATAAATTGCTTTATAGGCTTTATTCAGAAACTTGTGACCAAGTACGCTTTCATTAATATAGGTCTCCTCGTTAAGATTCTTACCAACTGCAGGGAACTGACTAAGCATGACAGGCATTTTTGAATCACCCTCAAGCATATTTGAAACTGTTTGAGCCAATGATTCTGAAGACTGTAATGTCTTTTCATTTTTTGAATAGGTTCTGATTTTGACATAATAATTTCCTTTAAAGAAATTTATTGCTCCATCAACCATATAGCCCTGGGCTCCAAA
The DNA here is from genome assembly GCA_037127735.1 of Bacteroidota bacterium. Lineage (GTDB taxonomy): Bacteria > Bacteroidota > Bacteroidia > Bacteroidales > VadinHA17 > LD21. The sequence continues at coordinate 2,558 of JBAXXU010000091.1, read as the reverse complement.
ATTCATAAACCTGAACGAAGGGGAGCGCTCGGTAGAATATATACCAAAAGCCATCGTATTATCACTATGCCTGTAAACTTCGAGTTTAATAACATTTTTGCCTTTTTTATACTCAGCCACATGCAGATCAACGAACCCATAAGCGAGGTATGTATCAGCAGCCCTGTTTATAAAATCCCAAAGATTTTCAGGGCCAAAGACCGGATAATCAGTGGTCTTTTTATAACCATTCAGTTCAGGAAGAGCAAAATCCTGAGCAGAGACTGATCCAAAAAACACTAAAAACAAAAACCCAATCAGAACTTTGTTTCTCATTATTGAAGAATTTAGTTAGTGTAAATTAATTCTGGTATCACATATTTGAAAAATCTACCTGTTTTATTCCAATTTATAACTTACCGTTGGCTAAAACCCAACTGCCCCGAATGTTTGCCGACAAATATTAAGTAAGAAATTCTGCTGGTACATTTACAAGTCTCGATATATCTGCAATTTTCTCTTTTATATTGAATTTTTTTGTGCATTCAACCACACAATTATCACATGATTTACATGGATCATCATTCGTACCCAGCTCACCAAGCAGTGAATGAGCCATTCCAGAGTTTGAATAACCATAAGCATACATATATGCCCTCATAAGGTCAGGAACGGGGAGATTCATCGGACATGCCGGAACACATTTAGCACAGCCGGTACAGTAAAGGCCCGTCTCAGCTCTCGCGATAGCAAGATCATTCTTTTCTGCATCTGTAATTGAAATATCGGTCAGTATTTTAACATTAAGATCAAGCTGATCAAAGTCAGTCATCCCAGGGATTGCTGTTGTGATATCGGGATTTGATAAAACCCATTTCAGGGCTGCGGTAGAATTGATCGGTTTTGTTTTTTCTTTATCAAGAAATCCGCCACCGGCCAAGGTCTTCATTGCAATAATACCTATACCTGCCTGATTAGCCTTTCTGATGGCGCTTGTTAATTCGTTTACATATGTCTGCTTAAAGTTGTAAGATGTCAATATTACGTCGAAAGTATCAAGTGAAGCAGCTGCATCTATTACTGCCGTTTCGTTCATGTGTGTTGAGAACCCGATGAACTTAACCTTACCCTCTTTCTTTAGTTGTTTAACTGCATTAATAATTGGCTTATATTCGAGCATCTCAGTACTCCTGATATCGTGAACGTAGAGAATATCCACATAATCCATTTGTAGTCTGGAAAGGCTGGTATTGAATTTAGAAAGGAAATCTTCAGCAGTAGTCTGGTCCGAAGGTTTTCCTTCTTTGTCAACACCAACAGGTTTTACTTTTGTAGCAAGATAAAATGTGCTTCGCTGATAATCCTTTAAAAGATTTCCAAGCATAGTCTCGTTATTACCGTTCTGATACCCGTTAGCCGTGTCAAAAAGTTTTATCCCCTTTTCATAAGCAGCTTTGCATAGGTTTGGATTATCAGATCTCATAACACCAAAACTGATAACCGGAACCTTCATCCCTGTTTTGCCAAGGGTTCTATAGATGTAATCCTGCTGTGTTGCTGATGATGCTGATGCAACCAATGAAGGTGATAAAGCCACAATCCCGGCAGCTCCGGTGATTCCTGATTTAAGGAAACCTCTTCTGTCTAAATTCTTCATAGCATCTCTTTTATTTTAAGTTTCTTATCCGAACATCAATACCGGTATTTTTTAAAAGTTTAATAATCTCTTCGGTGTTTGTCTCTCCAAAATGATATGGGTACAGAATCTTCGGTTTAAATGCCAATGCTGCATCTGCTACCATTTCCGGAGTCATGGTATATGGAAGATTCATCGGGAGGAAAGCAACATCTATATTTCTGAGAGCTTTCATTTCAGGAGTATTTTCAGTATCTCCGGCAATATAAAATCTTTTATCGCCAATTGAAAGGATATATCCTATCCCTGTCCCTTTAGGATGAAAAGGTTGGCCCGGCGCCCGTTCATTAACAATATTATAGGCAGGAACAGCTTCAATAGAAATGTTATTTATTTTTTGCCTGTCGCCTGCCTTCATCGGGATTGCCCATGGAGCTTGCGTAACAGATTTCTCGTTACAGAACATACTGGTTCCTTCCTTTTTCAGAATATTAATTACCTTAACATCAAGATGATCATAATGTTCATGAGTGACCATAATGATGTCAGCTTTAGGAAGAGAATCGTATTTTCCATAAGTAGAAACCGGGTCAACATATATAACAATATCGTTAACCTTAAACATCAGCGATGCATGTCCTAAAAAATGTATTTCAACTATACCTGCAGAGGTATTTATTTTATCAAATGCAGGTTTTTCCTGAGTAAAAGCCGGTACAGTCATGGCAGTAATAATTATAGTAATTAAAACTCTTCGTGCCCTAATAAAAAAAATATTGTCCATAAAATTAAAATTTGGTTTTACAATATACAAATATTTGCATTTTTTTGTTAGCGTTTTAACTTTCTTTAATATTTTTTAATAACTTGCCTTCAGAATTTAGGTTTTTTTATTCATAAACTTTGTGAGCCTTTGTGTAATCCTTTGTGCGACTTAGTGTTT
>JBAXXU010000090.1:0-18025 GCA_037127735.1 Bacteroidota bacterium | reverse complement strand
GTCAAAAGGGCAACCATTATCGTCTTGGTAGAAAAACAGCTTCTGCCCCTTAAGCCCGTTAAATCGGGCTATTCGTAGTGATCGCTGTTCAGTGGGAAACAACCCATTCCGACATGTGAATGGTTCAATTTCTATCGCATGGGCTAACATAGGTATGAGTAGAATACAAAGGCAGGCTGCGAATCTTATAGCTAGGTTCTTCAAGAAAAATATCTCCCCGCAGTAACGCAAATCCGTCATTTCTCACATGAGAATATATCAATCAAAATATTTCAACAACATTCCTTCCCTTTTCCTTTCACTTAGTTTAGAACAACGCTACCATTTATATATGTCATTGACCAGTTTTTCCAGACGAGTTTATCGTAATCGATGGATATCAGTAACCCTGCATCTCCCGGTTCACCGCCACTGCCTGGCTCACTCAGAATTCCGGTTAACAAATAGAAGTTAAGACCAAACATGTTTTCACTGTTAATGGTATTCATTGGGACAAAATCGAACTCGATGGTGAAATTTTCGGTAAAATCCTCAATGACTTCAGGTATAAAATACCCCATTTTTGTCATATTAAACCACCTGCCGGGGAACTTATCTGAAGTCACAATTTCTCCGCTTGCATTGGTTAACCATTGAGCCGGAAAATCACCCACATTTTCTGAAGTGAAGTCATCAAAGAAAATGACTTTTTCGCCGGGGATGAAGTCGTATTTGGAAACAATATAATTGTTTTCCTGTGCATAAGTCATGGTTGTAAAAATGCAACCACCGGTAAGCAACAGCAATGAGAAAGGATTTAGTTTCATAATGGTTCTCTTTTTGAAGTTATTAAGAATATAAAGTTAAGTTAAATTTATTAATCTTGCTTATATTCAAATAGTTTTGCTATTTAATAGCCGATTTTAATTAAACCCGGACAGGTCATTTCTAAGTAAGATTAACTGTTAATGGTGCGCTCGGCGCTACTTCTGTTTAGCTTATACTTAATGATCATTTGTCATCTCGTGTAAATTTTTCTATAAGGCATCAGAATGGAGTTTCACTACCAATAAAACAATCAATACCGGATGCTTTAAATACTTCTTTGATATCACTTAATTTTTCATTTGTTGGTGCAGGAAAGTTGCTGCACAAATAATCTTTATGGAGCATCTGATACTTTTCCCTGCCTAAATGATGCAAAGGCAGGATGTTGATTTCGTTTCTTCCCGTTTCTTTGATAAATGAAATAATTGAGACAATATTTTCTTTTGAATCGTTGAAAGAAGGAATCAACGGAAGGCGAAATATAAGTCTCCCGGTAAATTCTTTTGAAAGTCGTTTTGCATTTTCAAGGATCAATGAATTGCCGGCACTTGTGGCTTTTTTGTGTTCAATAGTATCATGATGTTTAAGGTCGAAGAAAATCCAATCGAGGTTTGAAATAACCTCTTGAAAGTTATTCCATGGAATATTACCACAGGTTTCAATAGCGGTGTGAATATAACCTTCGTAACATTTCGATAGAATTTCTTTTGCAAAATCTATTTGTAATAACGGTTCTCCGCCCGACAGGGTTATTCCGCCTTCACTTCCCCAGAATTGCCTGTCGCGCTGAATAATTTCATATAGCCTTGAAACGGAAATTTCATAACCGCTTAATCTAAGTGCATCTGTATAACATTCATCCATACAGCTTTGTTTATCGCATTGAGCGCAAAGTTGTCTGGAAATTTTCAGTTTTCCATTTTCGATACTGATTGCCTTTCGCGGGCAATTGACAATGCACCTGCCACAAGCAATACATTTTGAAGAAGAGTACAACAGCGAAGGTTTCCTGCTTATGCCCTCCGGATTAGAACACCAAAAACAATTCATGTTACAACCATTCAGAAAAATTAATGTCCGGCATCCGGGGCCGTCATGTACCGATAGTCCCTGAATGTCGAAAATGTAACCTTTTGAATCGCTATTGTTATTTATTATAATCATTGCAGGTAACTGCATTCATCTCCGGATAGGCATCATATTTGTTCATACATCTTCCCAAATCGGTATCGGTTAAGTAAAAATTTGAACAATGTTTACATTTCTGTGCCTTTTCAAAATTTGTACATGAAGCATCATCTGCATTTATGTTGTTCTTATCTCTTTTACAAATACCCTTGAAGACATCGGTGTTGAGGTAGTATTTACAATCGTAGTGTTTCATATCTGTTTCTTCTATCCTATCTGTTCATACTCTGTTCGTGCTATAACTTCATCCTGTATCTGTTTTCCAAGCTCAACCCAGTATTGGGTAAATCCTGCAACCCTGACCATCAATCCTCTGTATTGGTCAGGATTTTTCTGAGCATCTTTAAGCATCCTGGAGTCAACTATATTAAACTGGGCGTGGAATGCGCCTTTACGAAGATATGCTTTTATCATTTCCAAAAACTTACGCGAACCTTCTCTTCCCCTTACAACCGAAGGATGTATTTTCATATTCAGCTGTGAATTCTGCGACAAAGCATGGTTATAACATGTTGCAGAATTGAATAATGCATAAGGACCATTTTTATCTGATCCCGGATAAGCTGAGACGGAACCATCGGCAAAAGTAGTTCCGCACAATCTTCCATCGGGCGTTGCTAATGTAACTGCTCCCATAGGCGCGTGTGTTGATACTGATATCTGACATGAATAGAGTGGTTCATCATAAATTGAACGATAATTTTCGCACATTGTGCTAAACCATTGTTGCCATTCTTTAAAAATGTCGTCTACATATTTATCATCATTCCCGTATTTTGGGGCATCAAGGCAAATCTTATGAATTTTCAGCCAATCCATATAGTCACTGGTCTTAACCTGCTCGATTAAGCTGTAAGAACCTGTTTCCAATGCAGATACATATCCAAAATTGGATTCTATTGCTGCTTTGAGTTCCTGTAATGAGAATTTGTTTTCATCAAAAACATTTTTCTTTATCGATGCCAATGAATTGACAAGGTTAACGCCACCGCAAATTTCAACATTAAATGTCCTGTTATATCTGCAACCTTTATGACTTATATCTTTCCCTGTTTCGAGACAATCGGGTTTGAGCATACTATTAATAATGGAAGGGGAAACTTTTCCCCAGATATCGTGCTGGATATTATTTGTAAGGATTAATACTTCAACAGTAATGCTGAAATATTTTTTAAATATCGTCCATATTTCTTCATACGATTCAAGATTATAACCGTGTGAAGGATAAACGCGTCTTCCCGTTCTTTTGTCTATACCATCAAATAAAACAGCTTCAAGTACTTTGGGCAGAGAAATAAAATGCACACCGACACTTGTGGCAGGGGCCGAACCGCCAGGGATGAAAAATGTCTCACCGTTAATTTCAAGAGGCATCCAGCTTCCGGGGGAAGTTTCAAGACAACCGCCAATAGCCCAGGCTCTGGCTTCTTCAGTTTGCATCCCTTCTTTCCCGAAGTTGTTCAGAAGAAATTCCATTGCAACCCTGTTGTTAATCCAGGCAGGATATCCTGTTCCGATTTTTGTACATTCAACTCCTTTCATTAAAAATTCTTCGGGTAGTTTTTCATCAAAAAGCAGACTAAGGGTTGGCTGGGGAGTATCGCACGACATAGCTGATTCGAGAATAAGCATTTCCAGTTCATTTGCCGCACTGTTTCCGTCTTTATCCAATCCGCCAATGCACAGGTTATTAAATGTATTTCCGCTTAATACGCCACCAACCACGCCCATTGATGCGAAACAGTCTAATTCCGTGAATTTCATACGCATGCACTCAAGAAGCTCAATTGTCCGTTCTTTTGTAAGAATACCTTTGTCCATATCCTGTTTCCAGAAAGGATAAAGAACCTGTCCGAGCCGGCCTGGTGATAACCCTGAAATGGCATCCTCGTTCAGCACAGCAACATGAAATATCCAGGTTAACTGAAGTGCATCGTGAAATGATCTTGGTTTGTTTACGGCTAACCACTCAAGCCGTTCGGCAATTTCAAGGAATTCATCTTTCTGGGTCCCATTCTCTTCAAGGGATGCCATGAGACGCGCTTCTTCTGCATAATTCATAATCCACACCTGAAGGCCTTCGAGCATTACGGTTACAGCTTTGTAAAAATACAACCTGTCCATGGCGGGATAACCGGCTGTATGATCCTGTTTTTCTTTGCAGATGCTTTTTATTCCTTCTATTCCAAATTGTAAAGGATAGTAATAGTTAATTACCTCCCGTCCCTGCGGAAGCGTATATCCTGAATCGAACATACAAATTACCGCGCGCATTATTTCCTCTTTTGTATTATAGCCCGGTACAAGCTGCTCATATTTATGACCTATATCATCGACTGATTTGTTAAACCATCTTTTTGCAGTTTTTATCAGTATGGGCATTTCCTCTTTTCGCAAGCCAAATTTACCGGCAATAGAAATAACATTTCCAATACTTTTAGTAACATTCCCTCCTCCCTGCCCTATTGTAGTAACCTCATCGGCGCTTGCTTTTCCTGCTTTTCGCGACTCTTTATACAAGTCGTCTTCCTTTGAAAGAAAGAACGCTTCCGAAAGCCATGGCATTGGATAGGAACCGCGCAAATAGTTCGCTTTTCTCATTGCCAGTAATTCGCCCGGTAATATGGCCGGAGTCAGATGCGCGAATCCGGCTTTTAAAGCTTCGGCTCTTCTGATAACAGGCACCTCACCCTCCAGTTCTTCCCAGCGGCGAGTGTACCAGTATGGAAACTCAACGGATGCAGATGACTTTGTTTCAAGGTAGAGCTGACGCGACTTTTCAACGCGCCGCGTTGGCGTTTTTTTATTTTCCCTACCCTGAATATCACCTTCCGGCTTTGTTCCATAATAATTATAAATATCCGTTGAACTATCCAAATGATCCTGATTTTCTTTCATAATACTAAAGATCAGATATATATTTAAAATCTAAACACATCTATCATGCCTTTCAATCCATACTGATAATAAAGCAGAACTAAAGTTTTAATGAAACCATGAACTGATCATTTGGATGTGTTGTACTGTATGCTCTTGAATAGCCCAGCGAAAGGGTTGACTTGAGCAAGGAGAAGAGGACAATTTCAAAATCAAGCTGAGCGCCTGATGAATAATAATTGATTTGACTAAGCTCAGGTTTGTCATAAGCGATATTGGTGAACAATCCCATGCCAAACATTGTCAAACGGCCATAAGTTGAATAGAGCCCCTTGAAACCAAATTTCCTGAACCGGATGGGTTTTAAATTCACTTCCATGGATAACTTTCCATAATTCATCGCTGATATGGCGTCGATCTGCATTCCCGGAAAGCTTGACATCTCGCGATATTGCTGAGACGACCGGTAATCGAGGTAGTTATTCCCAAATCCGCCAAAGTAAAAATAAGAATTGGTTTTATCTGATTGGCCAAATGACTGTCCGAGCGATGTTCTGAACCAAAGGGAAGAGTTTCGTAATGGCAATAAAAATCCCAGGTCAAAATTATTAATCAACTGAGGATAGAATGTTTGTTTTGCCAGACTGCTGTAAGCATATACATTCCAGTCGTAGCCCTGTTCCGGTTCAATAGCTCCGAGTGACTTGCGGAGGTAACTCTTATGAAAATTCATTGTCCCAACAAATAAATTCCGGTAATCGGATGCAATATTCTGATAACCCGGCAGGGTCTCTAAATCGCCATAAACAGTTAATTTGACATAAAAGTCGATTTTATTGGGAACGAACCTGTTAATAAGTTTGTAATATTTGGTTGAGAAGGAGTAACCGGCCCTGCTGAATTTGGTTGGACCAAAAAGATCATAGAAATCAGCATAATTGTAATTTCCGGTAAAAGTAAGATTCCAGAAATTATATTCTACAGAAATATGTGGAATCTGTTTCCGGGGGAGGCTGTCGTTCGCGGTAAAAGATAGTTTTAAATTAAGTGAATTCAGTCCCATAGGATCCATAAAATTAAAACGATAACCGGCAGCGATGAAACTTTTGTATCCCTGTATGATCGGATAAGCGCCTGACATTTTCAGCTCACTGACAGGACGATAGCGTTTCTCAACCACCTTTAATGAATCGAGATTGATTTTTAAGGGAGAGGGTAATGTCCAGCTTTCAACTTCCGGATTCTTTTTATATATCTTCTGACCGAGGTAGGTAATCGGGTTAACGTCTGCCACCGTGTCGATTTTCATCATGCCGGCGAACATACCCTGATGCGAATACTTAAACACTATCATCGAATCGGCAGAAACCGGTAGTGGCCGGAAAAAACCTGATTCAGCATTGGTCAGTATCTGTGCTTCCCGAGTATCGAGCGAAACGCGAAATATATTGGAAACTCCTGTATAATAGGAGCTCCCATAAAGATATTTTCCATCGGGCGAAAAAACAAAGTTAGCGGCAGGGTTATCTTCAAATTCATAAATAACCTGGAAATCCGTTTTTCCTGCACACAGGTCAACTATCTTGAACACGACCAGTTTCTGACTTCCGGTGACATCGGAAAGTGTGGCTTTAAGAAGAGTTCCATCGGGTGAAATGGCAGGATCGGAAAAATCCTGGCCAAACGGGAGGGTCATCATTGTCTGGTATTCAGAATAAGGAGGCAGGAAACGCAACAGGCTTGTACGGCCGCTCATGCTCTGAATACCCCACAGCGCATGGCTCCTTGGATCAAAAACCAGGTCGCCGCACCGCGTAAATTTAATGAGTTTCTTTGTATTGCCTGTTTTTGCATCGATCGACTGAAGTCCCCGCCAATCTTTGTTTTGAGTGGAGGCAAAAATCGTTTTCGAAGAGTCATCATAAGCCATGCTTGTCACAAAAAACAAGCTGGGGCTTGGCACGGGAGCGATATGTGTCATCTGACCGGTATTAATATCAATCTCTGCAATATGAGCCAGTTTGCCGGGATAGTTCACTGCCACTAAAAATTTTTTCGCTAAGGGATCGTAGTATTGGCGTGAAACTGAGCCCAGTGACTTTGCAGATATTTTACGGTAACCGGTGACCGGAAATTTCCTTATCTCCTTCAGATTCTCTTGCTGAAACCGGTTTTCCCAGGCAATCCATTTGTCCCACTCTGCCTGTATGGGAACGCCATAAACTTTTTTAAACTGGGAAGCGTAAAACCGTTTGCTTGTATCAGTTCTTGAATAAAACTCCTTCAGCTTCGGGATACCATATTGATAAGCAAGATGGCTTACAAACCGGGTCCCGTATAAGTAAGAGTTTACCCCTACCTGAAAATCTATGGTGGTTCCTTCTGTTTCAAGCCCTATAACATTGTAGAAAAAGGCGCTGTCGAGAACCATGGTACGAAATACCATTTCGTCATATCCCCCCATTACCCGGCCAATGCCTCCCGACATCCATGTTTCCATGAACACGGCAATCCCTTCATGGTACCATCGCGGCGAATACCAGCGGGGCGTAGTGAAATAACTATAAACCATTGAAACCGGATCGCGGTTATCAGCAATCACTTTCCCGCCAAGAATGGTACGAAAAAATTTATCAGTTTTAGAAGCATTATCGCACATAACCTGATGAGTAAGCTCATGACTCATAAGCCATTGCATACGTTCGTTTGAAGGGACAACCGAAAATGTATAATCAAATGGTGCAACCGCGATATTGAGAAAATTCCATGGGATTACATTGGTTCCCCCGTTTCCCACATCAGTAAAATCATTGAAAAGTATGTTTGTTTCGCCCGATGGAAGGTATTTCCAGAAGTTCTTCTGGAAAGCCAGCGCATTTTCGAACGACCTTACCGTGTGGGGAACAAGGTAGGAGGTGTTTTTATCGAGGAAAACCAGTTTTACGTTTGGAGTTTCAAATTTTTGTAAAATGACCCTGCTCTGGGCTGAAAGAAAATGTGGAACAGAAATCAACAACAAAAAGGAAGCAATCTTGTACAGAGAACGACCGATCCGCGAAAATTTGAATGTTTTCATAAGAATTCAATTTGTTATCCAAATGAGCAAAAGTTAAACGCGCCCATGATACCCTATCGCCAGTAAGGTGATATCATCTGATTGAGGCATCCCTGTTGAAAATCCGGTAACCGAGAGTATTGATTCTTTTACTATATCTTCGATGGTATCTGACATGTGAGCCTGCAGGAAGCTTTCCAGGCGCTCATCCCCATAAAGCTCCTCATGAATATTGAAGGCCTCGGTTACTCCATCAGTATAAAGGAACAGCAGGTCACCCGGGCTCAATTGTATTTTTTCCGAACGATAATCGAAATCTTCCATGCAACCCAGAATAGGGTCGCCTGTCATTTCTACTTTACTGACTTTGTTACCTGAAAGGATATAGGGAGGATTATGGCCGGCATTAACATATTCAACCGCTCCGGTGACGGTATTGAGGATGCCATAGAAAACCGTTACAAACATACATGAAACGCTTTCATTGCACAGCAATCTGTTCACATAGTTCATGCACTCTTGGGTAGAAATGCCTTTGATACCGGTTGCCCTGATCAGGGTGCGGCTGACAGCCATAAAGATAGCGGCAGTGACACCCTTGCCGGAAACATCGCCGATTACAAAACCCAGCCGTTGATTATCAATCATGAAGAAGTCGAAGAAATCGCCTCCAACTTCTTTAGCCGCGATCATGGAAGCATAAATTGAGAACTCGGTACGTTCCGGGAATGGAGGAAAGATTTTTGGTAGAATTGCCTGCTGTATTTCACGGGCAGTTTGCAGATCCTGTTGAATTGAAACCAGCTGGTCGTGCTCCTGCATACTTTGCCATATCATAGTAATCTCATCCACCGTTTTATTAATGGTGATCTCAAGATCATCAAAACTTATAGGTTTGGTGAGGAAGTCAAAAGCTCCCCTGTTCATGGCTGTCCGAATATTTTCCATATCGCCGTAAGCCGAAACGATAACTGTTTTCAGCCATGGACTTTTCAGCTCTTTCAACTTCGAGAGTAATGTCAACCCGTCCATTTCAGGCATGTTGATATCGGAAAGGATGATTCGTATTTCAGGTTGTTCAATCAGTTTGGTTAGCGCTTCCAAACCGTTATGAGCAAACACAAAATCATACACGCCATCTCTGATCTGCCTGCGGAACTTTTGCCGGATAAGGGGCTCAAGGTCCACTTCGTCATCAACAACCATGATCTTAACCTTCAATTTCAATTTTTCATCCATAGTTAATACAAATTAAATTATTAGGTTATTGGGAGCGATATAATAAACTCGGCAAATTCGCCCTCCTTCGAGACTGCTTTCAGTTCACCATGATGTCCCTGAACGATAATATCATAACTGATAGATAATCCCAGGCCTGTGCCTGAGCCGGCAGGTTTGGTCGTGAAAAAAGGGTTAAATATCCGGTCGAGGATGGTTTGCGGAATTCCTTTGCCATTGTCCCATATCCGTATGGTGATATTATCCGGCGCTCTTTGAGTACTGACCCTCAGTACCGGAAAATAGGAATCTTTGAGGTCATTCTTTTTCTGCGCCGTGGAATAACAGGCATTGTTGATGAGGTTCAGAAACACCCTGCTGATATCCTGGGGAACTACATTTATTTCTCCGATTGAAGGGTCGTAATCTGTTTCGATTTTGACATTAAACGTATTATCGGATGCCCTTAAACCATGGTACCCCAGGGCAACATATTCAGCAAGCAGCGCGTTCATATCGGTAGGCTGCATCTCTCCCGATTTACCGCGCGAATGGAGCAGCATACCGCGTATAATGCTGTCGGCACGTTTGCCGTGTTCGTTAATCTTTTTAACATTGCTTTCAATGTCCCGCAAAATGCTTTTCAAATAATCAACATCTTTGGGATCAAGAGCTCCCGATAGTTTGTCTAATTCTTCAATAACCTCAGCGGCCAGTTCTACTGAAAGCTCCGAGAAATTATTGACAAAATTCAGAGGGTTCTTTATTTCATGTGCAATTCCCGCGGTCAGCTGACCCAGCGATGCCATCTTCTCAGATTGAATTAACTGCGTTTGGGCCGCTTTCAGAGTGGCAGTACGCTCTTCAACTTTTTCTTCAAGGGTACGGCTATACTCTTCAAGCCTGGCATTTGAAATTTCGAGATTTTCACCGGTCTCCTTCAAATCGCTGATTGTTTTAGCAAGAGTGTCCTGCATATAGTGGAAAGCCATATTTAGTCTGCCAATCTCATCCTTTGAGCGGATTACCGGGAGCTCAACATCGAATTCACCCCCGGCAAAAGTTTCAGCAACCATGGTGAGCCTGCGCAACGGACCGGTGATGGAACGCGAAATCAAAACAATAATCAGGATAAGTATGGCAGCGCCGCCGATACCGAGTCTGATAACTATCGTCCTCAGGCGGGTTGCATCAGCCATGAACTCATCTACAGGAAAAATAATACCGAGCGACCAGTTATTTAATGGTACCGGGGCATAAGCAATCCAGCTGAGTTTCCCGGACTTCATATTACGATATTCAAATTCCGCGAAACTGGTCTCCCCATTGATCATGTTTCGTCCTATTTTTCGCAGTTCGGGGGATTTTTGTTCATCCGCGATGCTGAAAATGGTTTCGTTCATGATAAAATTCTTAATGGGGTGGGTTACAAGAACCCCCGTTTTCGATATCATGAATCCGTACCCGGTTTCATACACCTTGATTTCATTCACATATCGCTGCAGCCAGTCAAGAGAGAGATCAATGGTGAGAATACCAACGAATTCCTTTTTCCTATCCTTTTCGAAATACAAGGGAACTGAATAGGTTGAAAGCACCATATCAGCTCCGCCTGCATCAAAGTAGGGTTCGCTCCATAACGCTTTCCCGAGTTCCCGCGGTATCTGGTACCAATCCATATAGAAATAATCATACCGGTCGTTGCCCAGATTCATAAATTCGATTTTATCGTCTTTCCGGTAATAGTAAAATGAGTAAAATTTTTCCGACCGGTTTTTATAGAAAGGCTCAAATGCAAGGCAGGCACCTGTTATTTCCCTGTTGTTTTCAACCATCATCCTGAGTAACCGGTTCAATGTTACTTCATCAAATTCATTTAACTGAAAGACCCGTGCAAAATTGTCAGGTACCCGCTGGATGGAGCTAAGCACTTTTTCAATTTTTGAAACGGTGCTTACTGTAAGGTACTCAGCGTTTGATTTTAAATTTTTAACAACGATTTCGCGGGTGATTCTTAATGTATAATGAAAGATCAGGACGAATATTACCATGATGCTTACAAAAACATACATGATCATCTTATATGCCAGGCCTCTTCGCAGTTTTATATGTGGTTTCTTTACCATATATTTTAAGATGCACCGGTAATCATTTTTTACCCATCAATTTGTCCCAGGATTTATAAAATGAACGATAGGGAGTATCCTTGCTGATGAACCTGCTATCAAGCATAATCTGCTTAATTGCCTCATAATCTTTCTGAACCAGGTTAGTGTTGATAGTAGTACTCCCGGCAGGAAGATACAGTGTTTTATAAGTGCTGAGCATCCACCGTTGATGAGAGTGGTTGACCGGCTGGTTGTGCGCCAGAGCATATTTAACCACTATGTCGATAGCTTCCTCCTGATTATTGAAGGCATAGTTCCAACTTTCCAAAGTGGCTATAACAAAATTCATGCACAGCCCGGGTTCCTCTCTCACCTTTTCATCAAGGCAGTAAATGCCATCTTCAAGAAAATTCAATCCATAATCGGCGAAAAAGAATTTATTCAGCTCATTCTCATTAATCCCATTGTTTATAATAGAATGGTACTCATCGAACCAGTTAGCATTGAGGATGTCAACACCGCTCTGGAGAAAAAGATTATTAGTGCTGCCAATAGGAATGATTTTAACATCAAGATTAAATTTTTTAAACAAAGCCTGAGGCTGTCTTTCAAACCCGACCCATATTCCTGCCCTTTTGCCATTCATATCTTCGAGTTTCGCGATGCCGCTGCTTTTCTTGGTAATAAGCATCAGGGATGACCGGGATGACAACTGTGCAATGTTAACAATATCAACCCCCTTATCTCTGATATCTATTGCATTAACCAGCCACAGCAGGGCAAAATCGGTTTTTTTATCCTTTATGGCAGATGCTACTGACATTAGCGGGTCAAAAGGTAGTATTTCAAGATTTATTCCATGCTTTTGGAAAATCCCTTTTTCTATTCCAACGTAATAGCCTGCAAATTGGGCCGAAGGAACCCAATAGGGAAGCAACCTTATCTGGTGCATCGGTTTGCCGGTGTCCTGAATAACCTGGTTTTCAGTATTCGAGTTATTAAGGGATGGTTCAGTGCTGTTATGGCACGAAACCAAGGACATAGTCAATAATATGTTGACAAAAAAAATATTGGTTAGAATTGAATTTCGAAACGATCGATAAAATTCCACCATAAATACATTTGAGAGGTTTATTAATTCTAATGTAAAATTGAGCCCATATCTGTACTTCCAATTAAATTAAGACAACTGCCGATGCCGGAGGTCGAAGAAAAAGCATTCTGCCCGCCGGCTTTAAACATGCCACTAATAGCATTGAAAGAGACATTGCCAACTAATACTTGCGATGCATAGACGCTTTCCAAGGGGTAATTTGACATGATAACACCTAATGTTTCCTCTCCCAGAAGGCACAATGGTTGTTTGTCGCCGATCGTATTTCCAATACTGCCGGTTGCATAAACAATGTTGCCTATTGCCCCAAAGGAAAAAAGATTTGAGGACCCAGTGTACAACACACCCATCCCGGCTAAATCCTTAGCTGCGAAGAACCCCTTAATAGCAAGCGCGTCAACAGTAGCCTGAAAACTTTGATTACCATAAACAGCATTGACTGCATTGGCACCGACTGCACATTCAATCATACTGCTCACCTGTTCGTTATTGCCGATTAATCCGCCCAATTGGAGACCTTTAATCAGCAGCTGGTCGCGTATCGATTTGAGTTGGGTCAACTCTGTGGTATTCGCCTGTAATGTTTTGCCGGTTAGGATGAAGTTATCAATGCTTTTAAGCGACTGGCTAAGCACCATATTCTTCTGATTAAGGCCGTTCACATAGGTTCCGAAATCCTTAAGGTTTTTTTCCACGTCCTGCGACAAGCTGGAAGTATCGCTCATGTAAAAACCTGTCAGCAGGGCAATAGTGCTGTTCAGAGCTTTATTGTTATTCCTGATAAAATCAGAATAATCCTGAAGAGCCTTAACCGCCTCGCTCTCCCCCGCGAGCGAACCCATGCCTTTTGCTTTGAAGGCAATGACCGTCAGATCAATATCCTTGCAAACGTCACCGGTAAAGATTGAAAAATAGACCAGCCCCTGGATCATGTTTCTCAGTTGGGCAGTATCTTTTAGCAATTCACTCCGTAACTGAATATCTTTCGCGGTCATTTGAACTTTATGAAATTTTTCGGCTTTTCCAAAGGTTCCGGCAAGCTCCGATACATCAAGCTTTGGATAATCTACACTGATACCAATCAGAAATCCAATACACAAAGCAGCCATGAGGCCAATCGCGAAAAGTAATTTAGTTTTTGTTTTCATGATAAAGGTTTAAATTATTAAAGCATTATGTAAAGATAGTCATTATATTTTAAATCATGATTTTAGCTGATTAAGTTTCCACAGGTTCCTGTAATTCATCCTGATGAGCGGAGCCAGGGTCAGCTCTCCAATTGTTCCGATCTGCTTCCTCAACAGGGCAAGCTCTTTAAGTTTAGATTCCAGGTCGTCCTCAACAATGATAGGGAAATCGTTTTCCTTTAGCATCAGATTGCGTTTGGCTTTGATGGAAAGTTCGAGATAAAGAGCTATATAGCAATACATATCAACAATTGTTTCGGGAGTAAACCTCTCTTTTACCGACATAAGGTATGAGCCGGTATTGGTGGAACGAAGCACCCCTTTCCTGATCATGTTCAGGATTTCAACCTCGCTGTTAAATTCAATTTCGAGCCAATGTTGAAGCTTTGAATTACTTAATCTGAAAACGATTACAAATATTATTGGCAGTAATACTATCATTAATAAAGTCTGTAATACAGGGTTTAAGGGAAAATGATTGAATCCGGAGTGTAACAGGATAGCAAGAAGAAGACCCGGCAGGGATGACAATAACCTATTCTCCGATCTATTGATCCCTCCGACAAACAGAACTGCAAAAAACGATGTGCATCCACCATGCATGCTTGCCGTTCCAATTCCCCTTATTATCCATGTTAACGTATTAAACTCCGGTGGAGCATTGAACAGGAAATAGAAATTCTCCACTAATGAAAATCCTGCTCCAATAGCAAAACCATAGATTGCCGCATCGATCATAAACCCGATTTTCTTTTTCGAGATCAGGTAAAAAACGAAAAGCGCTTTCAATGTCTCTTCAATAAAAGGGGCAATATAACGGGAAAGAAAACTAAAATCGAGAGCCAGCCATTTCGCTATCAGAGTATTAAAAAAATAACCTGACACGGCACACAGAGTTCC
Source organism: Bacteroidota bacterium (assembly GCA_037127735.1). Taxonomy (GTDB): domain Bacteria; phylum Bacteroidota; class Bacteroidia; order Bacteroidales; family VadinHA17; genus LD21. The sequence continues at coordinate 3,571 of JBAXXU010000090.1, read as the reverse complement.
CCACAATAAACACAAAATTAAAGTTTTAACGCGAACAAGATTAAAACTGTCGAGCAGAAAGAGAAATGTCAGAAACAGAATTACGGGTAAAAAGCATAAGATGACATTCATCGATAGTTGTTTTAATATTGATCCAATCCTTACCCGTTCCTCGCGGCTGCCTGATCAGGGAATATTGTGAAAATGGACGAAAAGCCCGATATATCGAAAATTTCCTTAATAGAGGGTTGAAGGCTGCACAGAGAGAAATGCCCTTTTATGGCAGTCATTTTTTTCTGAACAACAAGAAAAATACGTAACCCCGAACTGCTTATATAATTCAGCCCGGAACAGTCGAGTATTAATTTAGTGCACCCACTGTCTATTACCTCCATCATTGACTTTTCAAATTCTCCGGCATTTGTGGTATCGACCCTTCCTTCAACACAGACTAATGTATAATCTGCTGATGTTTCAACTTTTACATTCATGATTTTATATTTTTTGTAAGTATTAAATAATTTTTGTTTTCTTTTCTTTGATATTCAACTTTATCCATGATCTTTTTAATCAGGAATATCCCTAATCCGCCAATGGGCCTCTCTTCGACCGATAATGAGATATCGGGATCAGCTTTCAGGGTTGGGTCGTACTCATGCCCATCGTCAATAATTAAAATGGTAAGCTCATCACCGGTCTTTTTGAAACAGATTTCAATCGTATGGATATTTTTATCGTCAAAACCATATAAGATGATATTTGTCAAAGCCTCTTCTAAAACCAGGTTCAAAGAAATTACCAAAGGTATTGACAATCCCCATTCCTCGCCAAGTTCTTCTAAAAAAATTGCTACCCGGGTTAATTCATCAATTTGATTATCAACCTTTAAGATTTTATTGAATGATTCATTATCCATTATAAACAATTGTCATCATTGTAATGTCATCCGACTGGGTATATCCATTTACATGTGCAGCCAGGCCTTCTTCCATCTTATGAATTAAGTCGCGTGGCGAAACATTTCCATTCTCACCTATTATTTTCAGAAGGTTATCATCGCCAAACAACTTATTTTCTGCATTTTCAGCTTCACTTACCCCGTCAGTGTACAGGAAAATCTTATCACCCGGTTCAAAATGAAGGGATGATTCTCCATAATCAAAATCTTCGAACAACCCTACCGGGATGAATTTGGTTTTTTCAAACATCGCAACCTCCCCTTTCGCCCGGATAACAACAGGTGGGTTATGCCCGGCATTGCAATACTTCAACTCCCCTGTTACCAGATCAAGAACTCCAAGGAAGAAAGTCACAAACATGCTCGATTCATTATTTGATGATAATGACTTATTCAGGGAACTTACAATTACTGCCGGTGCAAATTCCTTATCGGATATTGAACGGACAAGGGTACGGGTCACTGCCATAAACAGGGAAGCAGGCACCCCTTTGCCTGAGACATCGCCAATGGCAAAACAAAACTTATTACCATCTATAATAAAAAAATCATATAAATCGCCTCCTACCTCCTTAGCTGATTTCAGGACAGCAAACAAATTTATCTGAGGAAGATCGGGGAATGGCGGAAAAATATGAGGAATCATTGCCATCTGAATCTCCTTTGCAATGCGTAATTCGCTTTCAATCTTTTCCTTGGCAGCGGTAGTATCTTTCAGGTTCACTATATATTCCGAAAGTTCTTTTTGCATGTAAGAGAACGAATTGTAAAGCTCTTTCATCTCATCCCGAGTTTTGATCTCAGGCAACTGAACGTTAAAATCACCACCTGCAATGAGCATTGCAGAATCAGCAAAATGCTTAAGCGGCGCAATAAGTTTCCTGACAATTTTATAAGTAAAAAAAGTTAGCAGCGAAAGTCCGGCCACAATCAGAAACAGAAGGATCATGTTGATTTTATGCAACGAAGCGAACATTTCCTTTTCAGGATAAATGACACCTAACGACCAATGACTGGAGGGTAACCCTCTGTAATTAATCCATAGTTTACCTGCATGCCACTTACTTTTAAAATCAGCGGATTCAAAGTTACTTTTTCCCTGAATCATCTCACGTCCGATGTCACGCATACCCGGCTGGTTATTCTCCTTTGCAATTGTAAAGATACTCTGATTCATGACGTAATCCTTATTCGGGTGGGTAATAATTACGCCATTACGCGATATGAGAAAAGCATAGCCTGTATTGAAAATCTTAACCCGCGACATAATTTCGGTCAGCCACTCAAGCGAGATGTCGATAGTTACAATACCCGAAAAATTTCGTTTACCTTCCCGGTAGGTATAGAATGGAACCGAATATGTTGTCATCAGGATATTACCGCCTCCCTCATCAAAATATGGCTCAGACCAATAGGGGGCATTGGTCATTTTTGGAATCTGATACCAGTCTATATAAAAGTATTCATAGTTTTCATCCCCAAGCATAATATCTTTAATTGAATCGCCTTTCTGAAAAACATAAGGAGCGTAATACAAACCCTGATCAGGGAAAAAGCCGGGTTCAAAAGCGATAGTGGAGCCGTAAATATTTTTATTATTGCTCAGGATAGATTTTAAAAAAGGAACAAGGGAATCTCTGTTCAGGAAAGCTGATTCTAACATTTTTGCTATAATCTCAGGGATTTTCTCTGCCGGATTTAAAACCTGTTCAATCTGGTTTATCGTGTTGTTGCCCAATAATATGGCATTCTCACGAGTGGTTTCTTTTATGGTATTCCTGGTAAAATAATAATATATGGAAAACGTAACCAAAAAAAGTCCGGTACAAAAGAGCAATACATTACGGATTATCCTGGTAGAGAGAGTTCTTTTTTTCATGCATTCCGGTTTTCAATGGTATTTTACTTTAAAAATGATTGATAAAAATCAGTGAATGAGTATTTTGATTTTATCTTGTCGTTGTTATACAAGATCTCCACTGCTTTCCGAAAGTCAGTCTCCAAAAGTTCTCCGCTCTTAACCTCTTTTGATCCGGGATTCGTCATCTCCAGTACTTTATTCAGCATCCATTCCTGATGCGCGCGGTTAGCCGGCAAATGTGCCAGCTGCATCTGTTTAATGACTACATCAACAGCATATTCCTTGTTATCAGCAGCATATTCCCAGCCTCTCAGAGTTGCAAGCAGAAATTTCTTCAACTCCGGTTTTTTATTATCATAAGTCGTTTTCAGGCAATAAAGTCCATCTTCCGGAACATCATATCCATATTCGGCAATCGGAAAAGTATTGAGTTCATTTTCATTTAACCCGCTGTTAATGATCTGATCGTATTCATTATACGACATCACCGTCATGGCATCTATCCCATCAAGCATAAAAAGGCTGACTGTTGAAAGAACAGGGATCCATTCAACCTGATATTTTTTCTCTGCTATCAGGGCTTTTGGAATCTCATCAAATCCACTCTTCCAGATGCCAATTTTCTTCCCGTTTAACTGGCTCAGCTGTTCAATGCCACTCGATTTTTTTGTTACAAAAAGTATTGCTGAATGTTGCGATACCTGTCCGACATTAACGATATCCAACCCCTGATTTTTAGCCGACATGGCAGTTATCAGGAAAAGCGATATCAG
>JBAXXU010000089.1:0-18158 GCA_037127735.1 Bacteroidota bacterium | reverse complement strand
GGGCTAAGATACAAAATATATTAATTACGTTATATTAAATGTGACGTGACACTAGAGTTATTATCATTATAATAAATTGCATCTTTTCCAACTTTAGCTCACTCCCAACTTTACCTCACTCCCAACTTTACCTCACTCCCAACTTGAAAAAGTTAAGTCAAATTGTCTTCATATAATTAACCAGCCCTTTATGGTCAATAATCTGCTTAAGCTTATCTGGCAGCGGTTCAAAAGAAAACCTTCCTGATCCTATTAAAATCTCTCCTTTTTCAAAATTAACATTCACCAGATCGCCTGGTTTATAAGCTTCAACAGCCTCCTTGTGAACTATCAGCACCAAGCCCTGGTTAATGGATGAACGGTAAAATATCCTGTTTACCGATTTAACAATGATAACTTTTATCCCAACATAGGCAAGGCCAACCGAAGGATGTTCCCTTGAACTTCCACAACCAAAATTATCACCCGCAATGATGATATCGTCTTTTTTTACATTTTTGCTGAAAGCCGGGTCAAAATCCTCAAACAGAAGTGGAATAATTGCTGAAGGATCAGTACTCAATACATTATAGGTGTGTTTCCCTGCAAACATCTGATCGGTATTTAAGTTATCAACATCTGAATAATTCCAAACCGAACCGGCTTTTCTGTTTTCTCCATGCTTTATTTCAAATGTTTTACTCTGGGCTGCTTTAAAAGGGAATTTTTCATTACCGGGCCTCTTTCCCGGATCAGTAATGACACCGGTTAAAGCAGAAAAAGCAACGGTTGCCGGTGATGCGAGGTATATTTGTGCCTCTTTATTGCCCATCCTTCCCGGAAAATTACGGTTAGCTGTTGAGATAACCGTGTGCCCGTTTGCAGGGATCCCCTGTCCGGTACCAAGGCAGGGGCCACAGGATGGAGTAAGTACATTTGCTCCCGACCCGATAAATGTTGAGATGATTCCCTCTTCAATAGCCTGCAGGAATATCTTTCGCGAAGCAGGTATGATGTGAAGCTGAAAACCATCCTTAACAATCTTCCCTTTTAATATTCCGGCAGCAATTCTCAAATCTTCTATCCTGCCATTGGTGCAGGTGCCAATAAGTCCCTCGTGTACAACAGTGCCGGCAACTTCAGAAACCGATTTAACATTATCAACATTATGTGGAGCGGCAACAACAGGAAAGATATCATTGAGGTCAATAATAATTTCACTGAAATATTTTGCCCCCTCATCGGCCCATATCCCAACTGTTTTTTCGTTATAGAACCTCTCAAGAACTTCATCAGCAGGAAAAACGGCATTTTTTGCACCCATTTCTGATGCAAGATTAGCTATCGTCATACGGTCTGAAATATCAAGCGACCTTACACCATCACCATGGTATTCTATTGACATGTAGTTTGCTCCATCAGAACCAATCATACCAATAATCCATAAGGCAAGATCTTTTGCCGAAACATTCTCCTGAAGCTGGCCGGAAAGGGTTATTTTTATTGATTCAGGAACCCTGAACCAGGTCTCTCCTCTTTTCCAGATACCGGCCGACTCGGTACGGTCAATACCTGCAGCGAGTGCATTGAAAGCCCCTGCCGTTGATGTATGGCTGTCGCTGCCAACGATAAGCATCCCCGGCTGTGCATGATACGACATGATCTGATGGCAGATGCCTTTCCCGGAATCATAGAATTTTTTTATACCCTGTTGGGCAACAATATCCCTTATTTCCTGATACTGTGTTGCCAGCTTAGCATCGGCAGGAGGGGCATTATGGTCAAGTACCACGAGCATCTGGTCTGGATCTGAAACATTCTTCCCTCCCATCTTCTGAAATGTTTTATAAATACTTGAGGTATTGTCGTGTGTCAGAATTATATCAGGACGGGCAAAAACTATTGCACCCGCGGGGGCCTTAAAAATCTTTTCAGCAAAAGTTTGTGGGTTCATGGGAATAAAGCGATTGAATTACGATACTTATATAACAGGGCAAATGTATTACGGTTTAACGGTATATAGGAATTACAATATAAAGACAACAAGACATCGTTTATTACTTACCCAGCAAGCCGCCATTCTGGTACAATTCAAACTGAACATCGGAGAATGGTTCTGCATTGTTAACTTTATTGTTCCGGAGATTCTCTAGCAAACCCGTCTTAAGATTGACTTTAATCCGGTCACCATCTTTGAGTTCTATCTCAGTCAAGGTTTTACATATGATTATCGGAAATGCGGCATTTATTGCGTTTCTCTCGTAAATAGCGCCAAAAGATTCAGCTACAATGGCCTGAATACCCAGGGCATAGAAGCAGTCAACTGCCTGCTGACGGGAACTTCCGCATCCGAAGTTTTTTCCTGAAATGACTATATCGCCCGGTTTTGCATTTTTTGAAAAGTCTTCAAAACCTTTAAGATTATCAAAAGTAAACCGGCCCATCTCCTCAATGTCGGTTATGGCGAGATACCTGTTATGAAATATCATATCGGTGTCGATATTATCCTTTTGTATCAGCCATACTTTTCCTTCAAGAACAGATTCTTTTTCATCAATACTTTTTTGTTGTTGTATCTTCTTTTCAGTCTCATGTGGCTTATCCGGCTTAAGAAATAATGAAGGCTTATCGGGAATGTTATCGGGTGTAGTAATATAACCCGCGAGTGCAGATGCTGCAACTACCTCAGGCGATGCAAGATAAACGCTGCCTTTTCCCTGTTTTCCGGGAAAATTCCTATTGCCGGTACTTATGGTTATTTCGCCCTGGCCGTTTTGTCCCACCTGCCCGGCAGCACATCCGGCGCAACCTGCATTGGATACAAGGGCGCCTGCACTCTTGAAGGTTTCGATCAGGCCATCGGCAAGACACTGTTTCCAGATTGCATCGGTAGCCGGAACGATCTTAAGGATCACACCGGGAGCAACTTTCTTGTTTTTCAAAATAGCTGCAACTTTTTGCATATCATTCATTCTGCCGTTTGTGCAGCTGCCAATAAAAGCCGAGTCAATCTTTTTACCGCTAACATCTGTAACATTAACAGTATCGTGCGGCTCACCGGGCCTCGAAACCATTGGCCGGAATTTAGTTACATCAATATTAAATATTTTGTCATAACGCGCATCCTTGTCAGCGCACATAGCTTCAAATTTTGTTTTGGAACGCTTTGAACAATAATCAATTACAGCCTGTGACGGTGGAAATAGAATAATTATGGCGCCCATTTCAGTAGCCATCGACGATATGGTTATCCTGTCATCGAGGATCATGTCATCTACAGATGTGCCATACATTTCAATGGAATAACCAAGCAGTGAGTTAGCCCCGAATATCTTAAGGAGATTCAGAACAATATCTTTTGAACTCACATCGTCAGGAATTTCCCCTTCAAAGATTATTTTGGCTGAAGGAGGAATTTTAAACCATACTTTTCCTTTGTGCCAGGCTGCAGCAATATCCATATCGCCCATCCCCTGCCCGAATGCGCCTACAGCGCCAAGAATATTTGCATGCGAATCGGTCGATACAGCGGTGGATCCGGGGAAGACGTAGCCCTCATCTATCAGAATATGTGTCCCAATACCGGCATCAATATCATATACTTTTATTCCCTGTTCTCGCGCAAAAAGGCGGCAGATATGCTGATTTACAGCGTATTTCTGATCTGAACCTGTAGGGTTACAGTCGAATGTGAACAAAGTCTTTCCGGGGTCATCAATACTTAATCCGGAATCTCTGATATTTTTGATCACATTGGCGCCTCCAAAATCGCGGGCGACTCTCGAATGAATCTCAATATCAACAATTTCACCCGGGTTTACAACATCATGTTTAGAATGTACAGCAAGTATTTTTTCAAGCAGGTTCATTGCCATATTAATACTATTTTAAGTGAAGATGAATTCCCAACTACCAATAATAGAGGCCACTACTTGAATTGTGCGCGATAATCGCTCGGGGATACGCCTTCGGTTTTCCGGAATTGCTTATTAAAATTTGAAATTCCCGCAAAGCCACATTCAATGGCAATATCATGCACCTGGTATTCCGTCTCGCGTAAAAGATATAGCGCTTTATTGGTTCTGACACGGTTAAGGTACTCAACAAAACCTGCACCACAGTTCTTCTTAAAATATCTGCTGAACGAATAGGGGCTCATCTTTGCAATCTTTGAAATTTCCCCGAGAGAGATAGGTTTGAAATAATTCTCTCTGATATATGTATAGACATCAGCCATTCTTTTATTTCCTCTTTCATCAAATGTCAGTTTATAATTTTCAGAGCAGAGGGAACCTCTCTTTTCAGACAAACACATTATTTTAAGTATATTAAAGAAATCAATCATCTTATCAATGCCTTTATTACTGATCATCTGCACGAGGTGCCTTTCAGCTTTCTTTGCATCTTCAACAGAAAAGACGATGCCTCTTTCAGCTTCATTAAGAAGTTCTTTGAGACAATGAAGTTCATGTTGCGACAGTAATTCTTCACCAAGGGATGCAAGCTTAAAATGAACCATGATCCCATGGTTGACCGGAAGAGAATTATCGTAATTATAATAGTTCCAGCAATGAGGAATATTCCCGGCAATAAAAACCATGTCGAACCGGTCAAATAATTCAACACTATCACCAATAATCCTGGCGCCATTACTTTTAATATTCAAAACAAGTTCATACTCCGGATGAAAATGCCACATACCGCCGGTTTCGTTTATATATGATGCCCGGAAACCGCCACCGTCGTCGTACAATATTTTTTCAAGTTCAGCAACCATAATAAAAAGTTAATATTTGAATTCGGGTAATATCAAATTTAAGCAATATTTTATCAATATGAATAAAGAACTTATTATAAATATTCTAACCTGAATTATTCACAAATATACTTAAAGCGCTCTTTTTCTTTGTGTTACTTTGTGATGTACTTTGTGTACCTTCGTGGTAAAAAAATATTAAACACTAAGTCGCACAAAGGGTTACACAAAGGCTCACAAAGTTTATGAATAAAAGAAGCTAAAGAGTATCATGGATTATGGATTTAAAGACAAAAATTAATTTACACTCCGCCTGCTGGCAGTATGGGGTTAAATAAATTGATTTTCAAGTTATTTGGTATTCTAAATTTATGATTACGAATAGTTATAAATATTTTCAAAATAAATTTGATTATTTGATTTTTTTATTTACATTTGTTACCAAGCTCATACTATTTGTATTAAGAGGAGATGAGCAAGGGTTGGAAGTGAAAATCAGCAGAATTGTATTGCAGACATTGACTTTCACATCAGGAACCGTAGGAATAGCGCCAGCTAACCATGGTTCCACCCTTTTATCAGACAGTAGATACGGGAATTATCTCATAAATAAAACCCGCTCACTGATTTTCACAACCACCCTTTCTCCTCTTTTTTTATCTTCCAAACATCATATTTTCTTTTATATCAATGAATATTTTGTAACTTTTTTTTTATTTCCTGAACTCATTTCCACTCCCGAAAGAACCCGTCACAAAAAAATTAAAGATCTTTGATTAAAATATTCCAATTCGATTTAGCAATAAGTCTGTCAAATTTTTCAAGCATCGCGATGACTTTTTCATAATCCTTGCTTTTATTTACCATTATCTGCTCAGAGCCCTTTTTATCAAGACGGGAAAATACATAGCTGACAGTAAGTTTGTTAATATCTAATGCCGGCTGATATAAGCGTTCTTTATGTTCATTTTTATGAATTACAGAAATCAGATTTACGCTGATGAGATCCTGAAGTATATCGCGTGCCAGCCTGACAGGAATTTTAAGAGTCATTGCAATATTTTCAGCACTGAAAGGTTTTTCACCGATTGAAAAATTACGAATAATCATATTCAGAATCATCAGCGCCAGAGCGCGTTTATGATAGTTGCTGATATTTAAAGCTTCCGATTCAAATTCGTAATGTGAAACATTCTGATTGGCAAACGACAGTTCAGCTCCCAAGAGGACAATTATCCAGCTACTCTGCAACCAGATAATGAATAGCGGTACAGCCGCGAAGCTACCATAAATTGCACTCAATTTTGTTATCCCGAACTGCAGATCAATATATAACCACTGTATAAATTGAAGGATCGTCCCTACAATTATGCCTGATATCAATGCCGGTGCAACTTTAACCTTCGCGTTTGGCATAATGATGAATAAGATTGTGAGTGTAATCCAACTCAGAAAATAGGGGATGAACCTTATCAGAGAGCTTATTATGGGTTTAAAAAAATTCAGAATCGGTGCTTTAGTCATAAAGTCTGCAAGCTCCGTACTAATAAAAACTGTAATACTGCTGGACAGGATAATAAAAACAGGTGCAATCAGCATGATGGTAAGGTAATCAGTAAATTTCCTGTACCATGGACGCGAAGATCTTATTTGCCAGATATAATTGAATGAACTTTCAATATGATTAAGCAATGACATTACAGACCAGAAAAGGATAATCACCCCTACTCCGGCAATGTAACCGCCTCTGGTTTCCTGAATAGCATTCCTGGCGTTCTGTAATAACCAGTTTAATACCTCCTGATGAGTCTGAAATTTATCGGTTATTAATTGTTCAAGATTCTGGTCAAGACCAAAACCTTTGGCAATAGCAAAGCCTATAGCCGCTATCGGTATAACAGAAAGAAGTGAATAGAATGTCAAAGCAGAAGCCCGTAACTGGACTTTATCATTTGAAAACCCCCGGGCAGCCAGAACAATAATCCTCAATTGTTTAACAAAGAATGTTTTTCCCTTAGATATTTCTGAAAGCGGAGTATGCCATATTGCATTATTCAGACGTTTTATCTGATCTAATACCCATGAAGCTTTATTTGTCATAATATTGTATTTCTTATAATTTCAATACGCTATGAGTTGATACAACTTTCAGGATCAAATATACGAAATACCTGAGGGTGTATAATATCATAACCTTCAAAAATTATTGCTATTTTCACTTCTTAAATTATATATAAGATGAAGGTTGATATCCTGGAGTTTGTTGATGGAGCCCGGAAAGCAAAAGGAGTTGTTGTAATAATAGATGTATTCAGAGCTTTTTCAGTCGGTTGCTATGTATTTGATGCAGGCGCCGTACGAATTATTGCAACAGCCGGTGTTGATGACGCGTTTCAATTAAAAAAGAAGTACAAAAACTCTGTTCTCATCGGAGAAAGATATGAGAAAAAAATTGAGGGGTTCGACTTTGGGAACAGTCCGACAGAAATTATTAAAGCTGATCTTGCCGGAAAAACTGTCATACATACTACCACGGCAGGCACAAAAGGGCTCGTTAATGCCATAAACGCCGATGTGGTTATAACAGGCAGTTTCGTCAATGCCGGTGCAATAGTAAGATATATTAAAGCTGTTAATCCTGAAAATGTGTCACTGGTAGCAATGGGATACAGAGCAACTGTTTCGGCTGAAGAAGATCTGTTATGCGCTGAGCTGATTGCAGCAGGTCTGAATGATCAAATTGATATTTCTGAAAAGAGAATTTCTGATCTTCAGGATACATCTGGCAGACGATTCTTTAATCCTGACAATATTGATTTTTCACCACCTACCGACTTTTTTCTTTGTACTGCGAGGGACAGGTTCAATTTTATTCTAAAAGCAGAGACAAGATTTGATAACAATATTGATCTAAGGAAAATAGATGTTTAATCAAAAATTAAAAAAACGGAAGTATTTTCCTTCTGATGTGAATTTCGCGATACGTACAGAACATACATATTTTATAAAACCCAAACAATCTGAGGGAAATGTTGCTTGAATCGAGCCTGATCTCCATTCGGTCCCGGTACCTTATAAATATCCCTGCTAATATCCGCGTTAATCTTAAAAATCTGAGTATGTTATAGATCCTGAGAATTATCACGGTATCAGAAAATGCTTTCTTGTCGGTAACATTATCATAGAGTTTACTGAGATTTTCTATGCCAAGTTTTGTTTTATTCAGAAATTCCTTGTTCGATTCAAGTCCTTCATGTATAAGACCATTATCAATATGAAGGATACCAATTCCGGCTTTTTTCAACTGGTAGCCCAGGAGCGTGTCTTCATGACCATATTGTTTCAACTCTTCATTGAAACGGATCTTAGAGAAGACTGATTTATCGATAAGTACATTGAATGTTGAAAAACCTGCATGGGGATGTTTATTCCTTTCTGCTGCTTTACGTTGTTCTTTAAACTTACCATAATTCCACCTGAGAAGTTTATCGGGATCTCCCGGAGCGCTGTCATGATATAATGTTCCACCATTCAATACCTTGTAAAACGTCATCATTGGAATCCATTTAACCATATAGGCTTCAGCTGTTCCCGGTAACATCGCGTCAGCATCAATAAAGAGGAAGGCATCGCCTTTTGCTTCAAGAGCCAGTCTGTTCCTGATAGCGGCTCTTCCAATATTCTTTTTTGAATAAATCACTCGTACTCCGTCACCTTCAAGTAACCGGTATTTTTCCTTGTATTCAGCCGATGAACCGTCATCCCCGATAAGAATTTCACAGAATTCAGGTACCTTGCCCATGGCGCTTTTCATGCTGTGAACAAGTGCAACAATATCATAATCATATACAGGAATAAGCGCTGAAATCTTCATTTATCTGACCCGGTTTTAATATCAAATGTACAATATTTTCTTAATATTTACTTAACAAATTTTGGGAAAGAAATTGCATTAACTAATTTTGCAGATGTTTAAAATAATCTGATTAAATGAGAAAGATATTTTTCAGTTTTTTACTCACACTCGTTTCAGCATCTTCATTCGGCCAGCTAAAGAATGGATATGAAATTGATTTTACCATCCATGGGCTTCAGGATTCTACTGTTTTTCTGGCATTTCACCTTGGCGATAAGCAGTACATTAAGGATACTGTCAAACTCGATAAAGCAGGTCATGGAAAAGTATTGGGGCAGGAAATATTGCCCCAGGGTATATATATGATAGTGCTCCCGGGGAAAAAATATTTCGAGATATTAATATCTAAAGATCAACACTTTGCCCTCAACTGTTCATATAATGATTATTTCAATACACTTAAATTTACCGGATCAGATGAGAATTCGGCATTCATTGAATACCAGAAAAAATGGATGTCAATGCAGCAGCAGGCAACTAATATTGCCAAAAGGGTACAAAACAACAAATTAGACAATGATTCCCTGAAGATTCTCACATCAACACAGAAGATTATGGAAGATAATATGAAAACATATCTTAAAAGTGTTGTAAATACTAATAATGGTAATCTGCTCGCGACACTGGTCAAAGCCCTGCTCCCGATTGAAGTTCCGGAGTTTTCAATTCCTGCAATGGTCAAAAACCCCGATTCGGTAAAATGGGTAAAAAACTATAATTATAATAAGGATCACTTCTTTGACAATGTAGATATTACAGACGAAAGATTGCTTCGGACACCAATTTTACAAGCAAGGCTAAATGCTTTTTTCACAAACGTGGTAATTCAGTCGCCCGATTCAATAAACAAGGAAATTGACAGTATAATAAAAAAGTGTAGTGGCAATTATAAAGTCTTTCAGTTCGTGGCAGTCTATCTTTTTAACCATTTCAGGGAAAGTGAAATAATGGGCCACGATGCAGTAGTAGTTAAGCTGGCTGATGATATCTATCTTTCTGGAAAAGCTGATTGGGTATCAAAAGAGTTTAAAGATGATCTCAGGAAACAAATCGACCTCATAAGACCAAATCTGATCGGCAAAAAGGCTGAAAACCTTGTGATGGATTCTTATAAAGGGATATTTGTTTCATTATATGATGTTGAAAAAGAGTTTACTATATTATATTTCTGGGAGCCGGATTGTGGACATTGCAAAGAAGCAACACCAAAACTTAAAGCCTATTATGAAAAGGCAAAAGATGACAATATTGAAGTCTTCGCGGTATGCACAACAGCAGATAAATCAAAATGGACAAAATATATTGAAGAAAATAAAATTACATGGATAAATGGCTGGGATCCTGAAAGAAGTACTCATTTTGACTTTTATTATAATGTTCAATCGACTCCAATGGTTTATATCCTTGATAAAAACAAAAAAATTATTGCCAAAAAACTGGCTGTTGAGAACATTGCTTCCTTCATTGAAAATTACAGGAAGTATTTCAAACAGGTATGATATCTCCGTTACTTAAGAAACTTACCAAATCATAAATTGACCCGAACTGCTTCACCGAGTTGAATGTTGTAATTTGATATTCACTTTTATTTCCTTCAGGTATAATAATATATGGTATAGTTTTTATTTCTGAAGATGCAAAGCCAACTCTCCTGATTGCCTTTTCCACCCAATGCTTTCTGATACCGGCACCTTCAATATAAATCCTTCCCTTTTCTTCACTTCTGAACGAAAAAGTACCATTTTCAGAATTAAATTGCACAGGTGATGAATCGAAAAGGTGATCAAATGCCCCATCAATCATGAGATCTTCAGGCGCTCCTTCCACCAGTTCGTTTTCAAGTATCAGCCAGATTTTATCTGATTGACTAATAGCCATATACAAATCGTGTGTTGAGAAAATTATAGTTTTTTTGCCTTTTTCTGAAAGAAGATGCATCAGATGAAATAGCTCATATTTGCCGCCTATATCCAGAAATGCAGTAGGCTCATCCATGATCATTATTCCTGTATCCTGGGCTAAAATTCTGGCTATCATTGCTCTCTGCCTTTCCCCGTCAGAAAGTTCAGATACAAACCTGTTACAAAAGCCTGCCATTGATGTCTTTTCAAGAACATCCATTATTGCCTCATGATTTTCCGAATCAATTTTCCCTATCCAGTTTGTATGTGGAAACCGGCCAAGTGCAACCAAATCATAGACTCTCATATTACTGACCTTCACAATTTCTGTAGAAATATACCCGACTTTCTGTGCCAGTTCCATTCTTGAATAATCCCTGATATTTTTACCGCTAAATAAAATTTCACCGCCCAGCGATGGTTGCAGCCCTGTAAGTGTTCTCAAGAGAGTGCTTTTGCCTATCCCGTTTCGTCCGATAACAGCAATAATTTCCCCGCTCCTGGCGCAGCCATTCAGCGGAGGAAGCAGGACTCTTTCATGCTTCCCTTGTACATACCCGATTTTCAGTGAATCGAGAGATAATATTTCGGTCAGGTTCATTTTCATTTTCATCAGAAAAATTCTGAATATTTCCGGTTTCGCAGGACAACCCAAATTACAACCGGAATTCCTATTAATGATGTAACCGCGTTTACAGGAAGAACACTTTCTGATCCGGGTAACTGTGAAATAATGTCGCTCGCCAGCATTACTGCCCCCCCGGTAAGGATTGTTCCCGGTATCAATACCTTATGATCAGAAGTTTTAAAGATTATCCTTGCAATATGTGGTACAGCAATTCCAATAAAACCTATTGGTCCGCAAAAAGCGGTAGCGCTGCCTGTAAGGATACTCGTGCATGCAAATATAACTACCCTGGAAAACTTCACATTCAGTCCGATACTGGCAGCATAATTCTCACCAAGCAATAATGCATTCAACATTTTGGTTGAGATAAGGCTTAGTAACACTCCGGCAGAGACTGATATGAGAAGTACATTGAGCTGACCTGAAGTAAGATTCCCAAGACTTCCCATTGTCCAGATGACATAAGCTTTCAGCATAGTTTCATTACTGAAATACTGCATAATTGTTACAATTGCAGATATACCACTTGAAAGCATAATCCCGATTATAAGAATTGTCATTATCTCTTTTACCCTTGAAGAGATAATCATTATCAAAACCATAACAGCTCCGGCTCCTGCCCATGAGGCAACAACAAGTATCCAATTCCCAAATCCTGTTAAACTGCCAGGTGAAATGTTTGCAGAGAAACCAAGCACGATGAAGGCAACACCAAGGCCGGCGCCTGAACTTATTCCAAGAACATCCGGCCCTGCCATTGGATTCCTGAAAACAGTCTGCATCTGCAAACCGCTCAATGATAATGCTATCCCAACCAACACGGCAGTGATAGCTTTAGGCAATCTGAACTTAAAAATTATTGTTTCAAAATTACTGTCGGAATTGGTGAAAATAGATTTTATTACTTCAGAAGCTTTAATGGTGACTGATCCAAAAAATATATCAAGTATCAGGAAACTGATTACAAGTAATAAAAGAATCGCGAAAATCAGTTTTTGCCGGTTCCCAAAAGTCAAAATGTTATTAGTTTCTATTTGATTGTCAGTTTTCAAGAAATGGAAAATTAATTGACCTTACGGTAAAAGAATAACTCATCAGCGCTGAATAAATCAGGGTGAAGAATTGATGCAATATCTTTTAGTATGATATGAGGATAAACACTTCCGCTTTCCCAGTAGTCGTTTCCCCCTTCCATCGTGATCCGTCTGTTATTGTTATACAGATTACCATTTTTGAAGCAGGGAAGATCTTTCAGCCGCTGATCAATCATTGAAATTTCATTTTTTGCAACTACGCTTCCAATGTTCAGCCAGAAGTCAGCGGTCAGAGCCCGCAAGTAAACATTTTCAATACCCATTGGCATTGAAATGGCGGACTCAGTATTTTGCCAAAGGTAATCTCCGCCGGCATCGGATATCAATTTACTTATATATGAATTACCGGGTGAAACATACCAGGTATCCTTATAAGGAAGGCCAAGAAGAACCTTAGGTCTGCCAAAGATTTTTTGAGTAATATATGTTTTCAGATTATTATACTTTTCAACCTCTGAATTGAAAATACTATCGGCCAGGTTCTCTTTGCAAAATAAAGCCCCGAATACTTTAATCCATTCTGCCTTGCTTAGAGGGTCTGTTTCCAGATAGTCGGCATTAAAAATAACTTTTACGCCTAACTCCTTAATTTTACCAACGTAACCAGCTGATTCGCTTCCTATTCCATACATCATGATTAAGTCCGGAGATATTTTAAGTATCATCTCTTTATTCAGATTCGCCTCATAACCAACATCATCAATCAACCCTTTTTCAATTTTTTCCACGAGGCTTTTTTCATAAATAAACCCGGTTCCTGACATCCCTGAAATAGCGTCCCCCTCACCTATCGCTGAAATCATCGCTACATGGGTGGTTGACATGCAGATTATCTTTTTCAATGGTACAAAGATGACCATTGCAGAATCAATATGATCTGGTATTTTACATCCTCTGCTTATAAGGTAATAAATCTGATTCAGATTTTTTGCCCCCTGCCATGGGTTAATAATTGTAAGAATAGTATAACCGTTCAATTTTTCAAGAGTAAATTTTTCAGCTCCTGAAGATTCATTTCTAAAGCCAGAAATTTTGTTAACAGCTTTCCTATCTCTATTTCCGCAACCTGAAGATATGACTATTACCAGAATCAATATTGATTTCAGGACAATCCTGCATTTCTGAACCAGAAAAAAATAAGAATTACTCATATAATCTGAGTATCAATTCTCAACTTGAAGCACATTGATCCCGGAATTATATCAGTTCTCTGTTTTGAAACAAATGTTCCATCATTTTTATAAACTAATATATAACCCGGCTGCATAAAGTCAACTGCATCAGTAATGAAAATATCGCTATTTATCGGGTTGACAGCTATTTTATAGAAATATGCTCCTGATTCTGGTATTAGCGGGGTTGCCGGTAAATTCACTGAGTTGATATCCATTTGCCTGACGCCATTATCGAGGTAGTAAATAGTCTGCCCGACTCCATCAATCTGAAGGCATAAAGGTGAAGCCAGTTTTGTTGGAAATACATACCTTTTTTCGACATAATCAGTGCTGCAATTTATTACAATCAGTTCTGCATAGTTTTGTCTTGCCCATCCACCATTGCAAAGTGCCCAAAGCTTATTATTATTGTCAAGAACCATGCTTTCAGGTTCTGCCCCTACTTCAATAGAATCTATTACCTGATTATTAATCGTATTAATAACCATAATTTCTTTACCTCCCACCCAGTTTGAAATATATGCTTTATTCCCCGCGATAATAATTGCTTCGGATGATCTCCTCAGGTTTATATAGCCTGAGATGGAATTGTCAAAAAGATTAATAATTGTTACCGAGTCAGAATACAGGCTTGATACGTAAGCTTTGTTATCGTTAATGACAGCCATTTGCCGCGGAGAGATAAGTCCGTTGATTGTTGCTTTCGATTCGAGTGTGGCGCGATCAATAACCTCTATTTTCCCTGAATTATTTACAACGATATATGCCTTATCTTCTTTAATAATTATTGCATTTGGAACATCTCCCAAAGGCCGGCCATTGACTGTATGGAATAGATCATTATAGATTTTCAACGAATCGTATGAAAAGAAAGAAAGTGAACCATTTCCGCCTCTGAAGTTTCCTTCATTAAGTATAAAAACGCCACCGCCAAAGGAAAAGTCAGCCTTCGGAATATTTGGTATTTCTGTACAGGAAACAACTACTGAAAAAAATAAAACAATTTTTACTGCATTTTTCATTTTAGTCTGAATTATTCACAAATATACTTAAAGAGCTCTTTTCCTTTGTGTTACTTTGTGATGTACTTTGTGTACCTTAGTGGTAAAAAAATATTAAACACTAAGTTGCACAAAGGGTTACACAAAGGCTCACAAAGTTTATGAATAAAAGAAGTTAGAACTATTATGTAACTTATTTTTAAAATTATTCTTTTGGGAGCCATATTATCTTATACTCAGTGACTATTTAACAAGTTGAACCAAAATCTTTATTATGTACGATCGTCCGGGCAATGGGAAATAAGCAATTGACTGATAATTTACGTTAAACATGTTATCAATATTAAAATTCATAACCAGTGAATTGCCCTTTAAATTCAGTCTGATGGCTGCTAAAACATCATTAAGAAAATACCCTGGCAGATACTTTGAATTATCAACAGTTATATATCTTCTTCCTGTCAGGTTTGCCACCCAGGAAAGATTAAATATTTTATAGCTCAGACTAAGTGATGCATTTGCCTGATTTTCGGGTATATACATGAGTTGTTTGCCCATGGAAAGATCATCGCTGTTATTTGAACCTCCGGCAGTTGCTCTGGTGAAAGAGTAACCGGCGTTAAACCCTGATGTTAAATTATTATAAGTATAATCTAATGAGAATGATGACTCGAGCCCTATTGAATTGACATTTTTAATATTATCAGTGGTCCAATACGAATATTCCCCCGGATGCCATTGTATCATATCTTTGATAGTATTGCGGAAAATGGAAAGATCATATTTCAAATTTAAAGGACCGGAAGTTTTCGGGCTCATCTCATAAGTTAATTCATACATAAATGCATATTCGTTTTTCAATTCCGCATTCCCTCCAGGCATCCAGAACAGATCATTCATGGTTGGTATTTTCGAGTTTCTTGAAATATTTCCTTTCAGAAAATATTCTTTTTCTTCAATTATCCTGAATTGCAACCCGGCTGAAAAATCTGGTACCAGGAAGGAATTTCTATCAAAAATCTCCCGCAACAGGAAAAAAGTGCTAAACCTTCCATCTCTGTTATTCCCGGCAGATGCAGTCAGAATTGTTGTATTACGTGTAACATTCTGATCGTAATTATTAGATTCAATGAGATTTAATTCCTCATTTAAGACGATTTTCAGTTTTGTATTTTCACCAATCAGGCTTTCCAAACCTGATTTTAAAATCAATGTTTCCGAACGATTACGGGAGTCTATTGATGCAAGACGGTTAGAATAATTCAACCTGTTCAACATCCATGCTCCCGTGAGCGAATAGTTAATTTTTTCTTTATAAATGTCATAATTCAACATTGTTCTTAAAGATTCGTCAAATTGTTTTTCACCTGAATTTGCAGGCTGTGTCAGCATTGAAGCCGGAAGGTTTCTGTTAGCTGACTGGTACCATATTCTGGCCGATACAACATTTTTTGCTTTCCTGTAGTAAAATTCCTGTATTAATCCATGCTGTTGCACCTGACTATATTTTCTGGTTTCCCAAACAGGCTGAGCGCTGATTTCACTATTCAGATACCTGAAATCATTTTCCGAGGATTGTAAAAAAACTTTTGTAACAGTTTGAAAATTAATGTTACCGCTTTTAATCTTAATTAGTCCGGTATATCGTCCAAAACTTCCAAATGACGGATTAATCAAAATCAAACTCCCCTTTTTCCAGTCCGGTTTCGTTTCAAGATTTATTATACCACCTATCCCTCCGCTGTTTAATGCCATAGAAGCTCCCCCGTAATAAATCCCTATGTCATCAATCATCCCCGATGGTATAAGAGATAAATCTGACTGACCAAGCATGGGGCTATTAATATTAATGCCATTCCAGTCAATCTGTGTATGACTTGCACCGGCGCCCCTGAATGTAGGCGTAGCAACTCCTCCCATTCCATAACTTTTGATGAGAATAGTTGAGTTTTCCGAGAGCAACTCTGACAAGTTACTGTAATTCATAAGAATTGAAGAGTCAATAGTGGTTTTTTTATATCCTGCCGGATCTGTATTTAATTTCTTCCTGCTGATAACAACCTCTTTTATTTCAATGGTATCATTCTTAAAAGACATTTGTCCCTGCAAAGGCAAAGTAAAAAAAACAGTGATATATATTAAGATATTTCTCAATGGTTAGCTTTTTCCTATTTTCGTTATATGATGCACCGAAAATACTTTTATGTAGCAAAATACGAATCACTATTTAGATATTCAATAATCAACTCTAAAGGGGAAAGTTAAAGAGGGAATCAATGAATGATCCGGCGCCTTTTTTCCCGAAAGCTTTGAATATCAGCCTTGTATGGCAGGTCTTCTGACTTATCCCGGTTTTCTGAAGCCTTCCCATCCCGATTAATAGGGACAGTGGCAGGTATTTCACAAAACCCTCATCGTTAAAACGATCGGGCATCACAGCAGCGGGTACTGTCGCGGATTCAAACCGCATTCCCTTTTCATTACAATGATTTTATTTCATTGTAACACCAAAACATTACAAATATAGATGTTTTAAAAAGAATTACATCAGGAAGGATAGTATCAGATATCAACAGTTGTTAACAATTTTTTCAAAATAATTTCCCCAATACCTATTCTGTAACCTGTTGATGTAAACAAAATATTTCCGTTTTTATCAGCTATAACTACATAAGGCAGATTGACATCTGATGTTGCAGTGCAGCCGGAAATATTTTTCAGTTGTCCCATCTGATCATCAACTCCGAATATTGAGTTTGCCGGCAGTCCTTTCAGCTCCTCCGGTTTAAATATGCTCCCATCCTGCAACGAACCTGACAGGAAGAGGAAATACCCTCCCCATGAGTCGAGTTCACGTTTAAGCAGAGGTAAGTCATTAAATATATGTTTAGTGGGTTCCTTATCCGGTTCAATCCAGATGATTACAACTCCTTTTTCAGTAATTCTCGCCCCTGGTATCCCGTTTCCATTAAAAAGTCCGGTAATATTCCCGAGGTCGGTCTTACCAAGAATCTTATTGACAGAAATATCTTTCCTGAGTTTTACATCAATTGTTTTGTGTTCATTTTCAGAAAGATCGAAGAAAGAGATATTAGATAATATCTTACTGTCATTTAATCTGTTACCGGTGACAACCATATAATTCCCGGGCGGTAGAGGAAGTTCCTCTTTAAAATCAGTTAATTTTTTGTTGTAATCATATTCAAGAGTATTATACCGGCCATTTTCAAACCTTGCAATAGTGAAATGTATATAATACTCAGGCACCGGTTTTGTAGCGGCTGATTGCAGTTTAAGGAATCCTTTCTTTTGTGAAGGTTGTTTCTGATCGGAAAACCAGACATCATTCCAGCTGCTATTAAAGAAATACTGAGGTACATTACTTCCGGGCTCAAGTCGCGAAGGTATTCCAAGGCTGCGACAAATAGCAACAAAGCAAATAGAGCGGGAATATCTGTCTGACACTTTAAGTTCATTGACGCCTTTCGGTGTCAATGGTGTTTTATAATAATTTTCATTGTCGGCAATAACAATATTATTATTCAGGTATTGCACAATCAGCGATGGATCAGTGGATGCCTCTGTTACCAACGGGGAAGGAAGTTTCTCCCTGAAGTAACTGCGCCAGTCAACAATTATTTCATTTGCTATCCTGGGATTAAGAACATAATTTAAAAATAGATTGGTTCCCGGTTCTCCGATAAGACC
>JBAXXU010000088.1:0-18195 GCA_037127735.1 Bacteroidota bacterium | reverse complement strand
AAGAAGGATTTAACTTTTCGTTAACTCTTATTAACCGGAATTTAACTGTAACTTACAGATAACAAAGTAATTTGCTTCACTAATAATAAGAAACTCCTGCAAGGTTTTAGTTTTCTAATCTCAAAAATCAGCCCGGTAACACGGTTCATTTTTCTTTCATGTAATAGAATCCATGAAAACCGACCAGATATCGCCTTCAGGGAAATGGGCAATAATAGATACCGGTTCTTTTTTGACCGGGTGAATAAACTCAAGTTTACGAGCAAAAAGGCTGATGCCCCCATCTTCATTCGATCGCGGAAAGCCGTATTTCAGATCCCCTTTTACAGGACATCCGATCTTTGCCAGTTGTGCCCGTATCTGGTGATGCCTTCCGGAATGAAGCTCAATCTCAAGCAGATAATATTTTTCCGACCTTCCTTTCATCCTGTATGTTAAGCTTGCCTCTTTCGATCCTTTCACCTCGGTATCATATACATAACTTTTGTTTTGGGTCTCATTCTTCTTCAGAAAATGCGAAATTGTAGCTTCATCTTCTGGAGGTCTTTCCTTTACAATTGCGAGGTATGTCTTTTTAACCTGCTTTTCTCTGAACATCTCATTAAGCCTTTCGAGCGCTTTTGATGTGCGGGCAAAAAGAATGACTCCGCTTACAGGGCGGTCGAGCCTGTGAACAACCCCCAGGAAAACTTCACCGGGCTTTTTATACTTCTCTGCAAGGTATTTTTTAATTTCTGTGTCAAGCGAGATATCTCCTGTTTTGTCACCCTGCGCCAGGTCAGAAGATCTCTTATAAACAGCAATTAAATGGTTGTCTTCGTATAATATTTCAGCCATTTCAGGTTTAAGGTGTGTAATAAAAGTTAGTACTGTTCCTTATCGTTAGGGAAGTCCTGAGATCTGACATCGGCAATGTAAGCCTTCACAGCGCTTTTTATTTCAGCATGAAGGTTATGATACCTTCGAAGGAAACGAGGAGAAAACTCCTGCGTGATACCAAGCATATCATGAAGAACCAGCACCTGTCCATCAGTCTTACCACCGGCGCCAATGCCTATCAATGGGATTCTCAGGGTATTAGTGACCTCCTCAGCAAGTTTTGCCGGTATTTTTTCAAGAACTATAGCGAAACAACCTGTCTGCTCAAGCAACCTGGCATCCTCCATCAGTCTGCGGGCCTCCTCTTCTTCCTTTGCCCTTACAACATAGGTTCCGAACTTATGAATAGCCTGAGGTGTAAGGCCAAGGTGGCCCATAACAGGAATACCGGCAGAAAGTATCCTTTCGATAGATTCCACTACCTGCAGGCCTCCTTCCAGTTTAACAGCATGTGCCCCAGTCTCTTTCATGATCCTTATCGAAGAAACGAGAGCTTCTTTCGAGTTACCCTGGTAGGTACCAAAAGGAAGATCTACCACAACGAGAGCTCTCTTAACCGCTCTTACAACCGATGCAGCATGGTAAATCATGTTATCGAGTGTTATAGGCAGTGTTGTATCAAAGCCGGCCATCACGTTTGATGCAGAGTCTCCAACAAGAATTACATCAATTTCAGCTTCATCGAGAATTTTAGCAATGGAATAGTCATAAGCCGTAAGCATTGCAATCTTCTCACCCTTTAGTTTCATCTCATTCAGAACATGAGTTGTAACCCGTTTAACAGATTTATATATCGACATAATTATAAAGGTGTTAATTCCTGATTGCAAAGTTACAGATTTGTACCGGATGATACGCCCGGATATTAACATCTTTTTAATTTGGCAGTATTTATCACTCGCACTGTCGTTTTGTCAGAAAGAGTTTTTGTCGGAACAGAACTTACATCCTTCTCCATTTTCACCCCCCAGGGGTTGTCTAAAAAGTCCTTTTTAGACAACCCCTAATGATATTCCATTGTTAACTTGTTATTATTATGATAGTTAACACTCCACTTCAGAGGAGTAAGGGGGGTAAAACTCAAGTTTTCAATGTCAGTTGAGGATCATTCAGAATTTTATGTTCTAATTTTTTCCCGGTGCCATATTTACATAAAACAAGCCAAATATTTTAATGGCATAATCATTGCTTACTCATAATATCAAAATGAAATTTTTAAAATTAAAATAAAATGGGAAAAATAATTGGAATCGATCTGGGAACAACAAATTCATGCGTTTCGGTAATGGAAGGCAGTGAGCCTGTTGTAATTCCTAACAGTGAGGGCAAGAGAACCACCCCCTCGATAGTGGCATTTGTTGAGAATGGAGAACGTAAAGTAGGCGATCCCGCTAAACGCCAGGCTATTACTAATTCAAAGAAGACTGTTTTTTCGATTAAAAGGTTTATGGGAGAAACATATGATAAAGTAACTAAAGAGATCAAAAGGGTTTCATACACTGTTGTTAAAGGTGATAATAATACTCCACGTGTAAAAATTGATAACCGGATGTACTCTCCTCAGGAGATATCTGCCATGATACTTCAGAAAATGAAGAAGACCGCCGAAGATTATCTGGGACAGGAGGTTACTGAAGCGGTTATAACAGTTCCGGCCTATTTCAGCGATTCACAGCGACAGGCAACAAAAGAGGCAGGAGAGATAGCCGGGTTGAATGTTAAAAGGATTATCAATGAACCGACTGCTGCTGCACTCGCTTATGGTCTCGACAAAAAATCAAAGGATCTTAAAATAGCTGTATTTGACCTTGGTGGCGGAACTTTCGATATCTCAATTCTTGAACTCGGAGATGGTGTCTTTGAAGTTAAATCTACCAACGGCGATACCCATCTTGGTGGTGATGACTTTGACCATTTGATCATTGACTGGATGGCAGAAGAGTTTCTTAAAGAGGAAGGCGTTGATCTTAGAAAAGATCCCATGGCATTACAGCGTCTGAAAGAAGCTGCTGAAAAAGCTAAAATTGAGCTTTCGAGTTCAACAACAACAGAGATTAATCTCCCTTACATTATGCCTATTGATGGAATTCCAAAACATCTTGTAAAAACGCTTACACGGGCCAACTTTGAAAAAATTTGTGATAAACTGATACAGTCATGTATCGAGCCATGCAAGCTCGCTCTTAAGGATTCCGGTCTTTCTATATCTGAAATTGATGAAGTTCTGCTTGTTGGTGGTTCTACTCGTATTCCTGCCATTCAACAGCTTGTTGAAAAATTCTTTGGACGCGTACCTTCAAAAGGGGTTAACCCCGATGAAGTTGTTGCAGTCGGAGCAGCAATTCAGGGAGGCGTACTAACCGGTGAGGTGAAAGATGTTCTTCTTCTTGATGTTACTCCATTGTCGCTTGGTATAGAAACGATGGGCGGAATAATGACCAGGCTTATTGAGTCAAATACCACCATTCCTACAAAAAAGACAGAGATATTCACTACAGCATCCGACAACCAGCCTTCTGTTGAGATACATGTTCTGCAAGGTGAAAGACCCATGGCAACCGGTAACAAAACTATCGGACGATTCCATCTCGATGGTATTCCTCCTTCACCAAGGGGAATTCCTCAGATCGAAGTAAGCTTTGATATAGATGCAAACGGCATTTTACACGCATCCGCTAAAGACAGAGGCACCGGCAAAGAACAAAGAATAAGGATTGAAGCATCGTCGGGTTTAAGCGACGATGAGATCAGAAGAATGAGAGAGGAAGCCAAAGCCAACGCTGAAGCCGATAGTAAGGCCAAAGAAAAAGTTGAGAAGATCAATACTGCTGACAGCATGATCTTTACAACCGAAAAACAGCTTAAGGAATTTGGCGACAAACTCCCTGCTGATAAGAAGCCGGCTATTGAAGATGCTCTCGCTAAGCTAAAGGAAGCTCACAAATCGCAGGATGTTGAGGCTATAGATAAAGCTCTGGCTGAATTAAATGCCGTATGGCAAACAGCTTCTGAAGAGATGTACAAAACTTCCCAAAACACCGGTCAGCCTACATCTCAACCCGGTGATGAAAAACCCGGTGAGAACAATACCAAAACGGGGAATGAAGAGGTAACTGATGTTGACTTTGAAGAGGTTAAGTAATCTCAGGGCAAATGATACAAAAAAGAGGTTGAAATAATTCAACCTCTTTTTTTTGCTTCAAAACCAACGCTATCCGCGAGAGAATTTTTTGTACTTTTATATTAAATTTTACTTAGATGAATCTGAAAATATTTACAATTGCCTATCTGTTAGCCATTTCAGCAATAGCAACATGCCAGACTGAACCGGTAATTAATGAAACTGATCAACAGGGAAAGAAACAGGGCCATTGGATTAAAAAATATCCAAATCAAATTGTTATGTATGATGGTTTTTTTAAAAATGACCATCCTGTTGGTGAGTTCAAACGATATTATGAAAACAGTACATTAAAGTCTTTATTAATATTTACCGGAGATGGTACAAAGGCAGATGCAACTATTTATCACCCCAATGGCAATATCTCGTCAAAAGGGAAATACATCAACAAGAAGAAAGAGGGAAAATGGCAATTCTTCTCTGCTTTTAAAAAGGATTATCTCATCTCTGAAGAAGGCTACTCAGGGAATTTGAAGAACGGTACATCCATTAAATTCTATCCCGACAGTACAATTGCCGAAAAGGTCATTTATATTAATGATTTAAGACAAGGAGAATGGACCACGTATTATCCGAACGGCGCTATCTGTCTGAAATCGAATTATATGAACGACAAAATAAACGGTAGGTTTGAGGTCTGGTTTGAAAACGGGAAGATAGAGTTTTCAGGTCAATACAATAATGACACGAGAGATGGCGTCTGGTACATCTATAAAAATGACGGAACTCTGAAATACAAACTTGAGTACCTTGCAGGAGTACCGAATGACAGCCGGATGGATATTGATGAATCTGACTATTTAGACTCACTTGAGAGAAACATTGGGAAAATTGCCGACCCCGAAAAACCGGAGTAAACACGTATTAGATTAATAAGCTTAGAAACTGATAAATGACTGAAAAACTGTCATTAACTGAATTACAACTGATCATAAGAGATTCACTTTATCTTGCTCTGCCTGATATGTATTGGGTAATTGCTGAAATCTCAGAGATAAAGGAAAACTATGCCGGTCATTGTTACCTTGAACTAATTGAAAAACATCCCTATGAGAAAAATGTCAGAGCACGGGCAAAAGCAATAATCTGGAGCAAGCGTTACAGGTTCCTAAAGTCATTTTTTGAAAATATTACCGGCGAACCACTAAGAGAGGGGCTTAAAATCCTTATTAAAACAAAAGTTGAATATCACGAATTGTACGGATTAAGCCTTGTAATATCCGATATCGATCCTGCATTTACTATCGGAGAAATGGCAATGAAACGTCAGATGGTAATAAAAAAACTTGAACAGGAAGGGGTGTTTTCAATGAATAAGGAGCTTGATCTTCCTGCAGTTCCTCAAAGAATTGCAATCATTTCTTCAAAGAATGCCGCGGGATATACTGATTTTATCAATCATCTGACAGGAAATAGTTTCGGATATGTTTTTTACACTGCATTGATTGAAACTGCCATGCAGGGGTCAGAAACTGAAAACAGCGTAATAAGCGCCCTTGATAAGATAGCAGAAAATTCCCAAATTTTCGATCTGGTGGTCATTATAAGAGGTGGAGGCTCACAATCTGATCTCAGCTGGTTCGATAGTTACAACATTGCCTATCATGTTACCCAGTTTCCCTTACCTGTAATAACCGGCATTGGCCACGATAAAGATATGTCTGTCACCGATATGGTAGCAAACAGGTCGCTTAAAACACCCACTGCAGTTGCCGATTTTCTTATTGATTTTGTGGCAGGGGCTGAAAAGCGCCTTATTGAAATGAGTTCTGAGATCACTGATATTTCAAGGATAATAATCGAAAAAAACAGAACCCGGATTGAAACATCGAGAATAAAACTAATACCTCTTGCCCGGGTAATGATGTCAGATATAAAAGATAAACTTTCAGCGATAATTATTGAAATAATTAATACAGGCAAGGAATATACTTTTAAGGCGGGCCTTATTCCGGCAAATCAGAAATCGCGGCTTTTTTCAGAATTGAAATCTTTCGCGTCAGGAAGGGAAGCAATGCTCGAAAGAACAATCCGGAACCTTACTATTATCACATCCGGCGTTTTGACAGGGAACAATATTAAGTTATCAGGATTGGAGAACACCCTGAACATTCTTAAACCTGAAAATGTTTTGAAACGAGGTTACACGATAACCTCCTTCAATGGGAGAATATTGCAAAAGTATGACCAGGTAAAAACAGATGATCTTATTGATACACAATTCAGTGACGGGACGATTAGAAGCAAGGTGGTGGAAAATGGTTGAAAGGTTGAAAGGTTGAAAAGTTGAAGGGTTGAAGGGGTGAAGGGGTGAAAGGGAGACGGGGAGATGGGGAGATTGCAGGAGACCAAGAAGACTTGAAGACTCTAAGACCTGCAAGACCGCAAGACATTCAGACAAAATTAATATGAGTCAGTAAACACTATTTAACATACAAAATATGGCAAAAAAAGAATTTTCATTTAACGAAGCAGTAATTGAGATTGAGGATATCCTCAGGAATATAGAAAGTGGCCAGCTTGATGTTGATAAACTATCAGTTGAAGTAAAACGCGCGTCTGAACTGATAAAACAGTGTCAGAAAAAATTAAGATCAACGGAAGAGGAGATAAACAGTATTTTTAAGGATCTGACATAAAAATAAATCAGGACCTGAGTCCTGATTTACTACTTTACTACCCTAAACCTAAATCCATGAAAAAAACTCTTGTAACGCAATTTTACTACCTTCTGTACTCTTAAACGAAAAACAGATATAAAATGTTATGTATATTTGAGAATATTTAATGAAAAGAAGCAAATATTTGACGAATAGCTTATTTTTTAACGCCAAGTACATCCTTAAATGCTTTAATAAATGTTTCTCTCGGTAATGCCCCCATTGCCATTTGTGGTTGACCCTCTGAAGGAACAAATAAAAAGGAAGGAATACTTCTTATACCAAAAGCAGATGCAAGATCCTGCTCCTCTTCGGTATTAACCTTAAAAACATCAAGCTCATCATTAAAATCTTTTGCCAGCTCCTCAAGAACCGGAGCAACCATTTTGCATGGTCCGCACCAATCTGCATAAAAATCAATTAAACAGGGCTTTTTACCCTCAAATTTCCACTCTTTGTTTTTTTCGTAATTGAATACTTTATTCAAAAACGTCTCTTTTGTTAAATGCTCTACCATTTTATTTTTGTTTATTAAACATATGAAACTTCAGTTTGTTTAGCTTCATAACAATCTTTATGCCAATACTCATTAAATATTATATGATATCGGAAATCATGCATAAAACCAATTGATTTTCAAGCGATTTGGGAATTAATATGCATGATTGCCGATAGTCAATAAAGATAATAATTTACAAAAAATTAAGTATTAATTGTAACTTTGTCATGATTATTTAACAAATTGTCATATCTATATATGAATATATGTCTTAATGACAAAATTTTCGGGACTCTTTGTAGCGTGGTAACAGCTGAAAATGTAAAAGCGTATGTTATCGGAGGCTGGGTCAGGGATTGTCTGCTTAAAAGGGATCTTACTGATAAGGATATTGATATTGTTGTCATTGGAAACGGAATTGATATTGCCCGCAAAGTGGCCAGAAAGATTAATCCCGGGATAAAAGTAAGTGTCTTCAAAAACTTTGGAACAGCAATGTTCAAAAATAATGAATATAATGTTGAGTTTGTTGGGGCCAGGAAGGAGTCGTATAACAGAGATTCAAGAAAACCTGTTGTGGAAGACGGAACTCTTGAAGATGATCAGAAAAGAAGAGATTTCACAATCAATGCACTGGCAATAAGCATCAACAAGGATACATTCGGAGAATTTCTTGATCCCTTCGGGGGTCTTGATGATCTTAAGAAGAGAATCATCAGGACGCCACTTGACCCCGATAAGACTTTTTCAGACGACCCTTTAAGGTTAATGAGAGCTGTAAGGTTTGCCACCCGGCTTAATTTTACAATTGAAGAAAGCACGTTCGGTTCGATAAAAGAAAATGCTGAAAGGATAAGGATCGTTTCGCCCGAACGTATTGTCACTGAACTGAATAAAATAATAATGTGTTCGCATCCCTCAAAAGGTTTTATCCTTCTTGAAAAGGCAGGTCTTCTCAAAATTATACTCCCTGAGCTTGATAATCTGAAAGGAGTTGAAACAAGAGAAGGAAAGGCACATAAGGACAATTTTCATCATTCATTAAAAGTTCTTGACAACATAAGCAAAAACACTGATAATCTCTGGCTCAGGTGGGCTGCCCTTCTTCATGATATTGCAAAACCTGTTACAAAGAAATACGCACCTGATACAGGCTGGTCATTTCACGGGCACGAATATATCGGTTCTAAAATGGTTTCCGATATATTCAGGAAACTCAAATTACCTCTGAATGAGAAGATGAAATATGTTCAGAAATTAGTTGACCTTCATCTGCGGCCAATTGCATTATCGCAGGAGTTAGTTACAGATTCTGCAATCAGACGATTACTTTTTGAAGCCGGCGATGATATTGACGATCTGATGATACTGTGCGAGGCAGATATCACATCAAATAACGAAGCAAAAAAATCAAAGCATCTTGAAAATTTCAAACATGTAAGGAATAAACTCAGGGAGATAGAAGAAAAGGATGCCATAAGAAATTTTCAACCTCCGGTTGATGGTAGTGAGATTATCAGGGCTTTTGGAATTGGACCGGGAAAAGAAGTCGGAATAATTAAAAATGCCATCAGGGAGGCCATTCTCGACGGTATAATCCCTAACGAATATGAAGCTGCCAGGAAACTGATGGTTGCAAAGGGAATTGAGATTGGATTGACGCCTGCTGAAAGCGCTACCTGACCTTAAGATCAAGCAATACCGGCAGATGATCGCTGAATCCTCCCTGGTATCTGAAACCGCGATACGTTGACAGAGGACTGACTCCCGGATATTTGGGATCTTTTTTCAGGAGGAAATCAGGTTTAAAGATTTTTAAATTCTCTTCATTAGTATAAAGACCTGTATCAGAGGTTAAAAGCCTGTCTGACACTATTACCTGGTCAATCATTTCCCATGTTCCCATATAGCGATATGTTCCTTGTCCTTTTGCAGCCAGACTTTCTGAAAGATTCACGAGAGAAATACCGGATTCTGACGGAGAAACAAGTGACCTCATCTCCTGATCATCAGGTGTGCTGTTAAAATCTCCCAAAATAATAATCTTTACTCCATTTGAGCTTTTCGCCATTATTGAATCAGCCTTCTCTCTGACCATTGCCGCAATTTTCATCCTGAGACCTTCCATGGCAAGCACACCTCCCCGTCTTGAAGGCCAATGATTTACAATGATATGAACTGTATCTGTGTTAATCACACATTTGGTATAAAGTACACTTCTTGTGGTAAAATCTTCTCTTTTAATCCCCGATGGAATCCAGTACCTGTAAGCAATAACATCAGCTAAATCTTTCCTGTAAATCAGGCAAACATCAATACCTCTCTGATCCGGAGATTCCTCATGGACAATTTTATAATTATATTTCGACAAATAGGTTCCATAAACAAGATCCTCAAGAACTTTCCTGTTTTCCACCTCACAAAAAGCAACCACGGCAGGAGGGTTCCACTCCCCTGCCGCGACAATTGTTTTATATAACGAATTAATTTTCTTATTGTACCTTGTTAAATTCCACCGTAGAAGACCGCCGGGGAGAAAGTCATTGTCATTTTTAAGGGTATCGTCATTAATATCAAACAGATTTTCAACATTATAAAACATCAGTCTGACAGGTTGATACCCGCCAGCCTGTGAATACCCCCTGTTGTTTAAAATAATAATCAGGATGAGGATACCGGAAATTCTGTATAAGAAACCTCTAATAAGCATTTATCCAACGGTACCTCCGGGCGCTTTCACCAAATTTAACAGCGAGCGTAAATTCATGAGTGCCATAACTTTGCAAACGGATGTCGGTTAGCGCCAGATCGAAAGCATAAGCAAAATAAAAACGATCATATTTTAAACCCATCATCATGATTATGGCATCGCCGGTTCGCCATGACAAACCTGCCCAGTAGTCATTTTTATAATAGATCCTTGAAGTAATATCAGCCTGGAAGGACTTAAAAAACATATCTGATGATTTAAAAAGTACAGATGGTTCAAGAACCCAGTCAGCAGCGAGTGGAACCTTAATGCCTCCGGTGAGAAAATAATGGCCAAGTTCGGTTCTTCGTACGCTGGATGTGTCGGCAATTAATATTGAACCCCGAAGCAGATTAGTCATCGCAAAACCCATATAATACTTTGTAGTAGTATAGCTTGCCCCAAAGTTGAAATCCGGAATAAAAACTGACCGGTCGTATGAATTAAGGAAGGGATCATCCGGATCATAAATCAAACCATTGGTATTAACTGAAAACTGATAGGCTGTGAGCGCCAGACCAAACGAAAGATTATTAGTCACCCCTTCGGTTTGACCAAATGAAATATGATAAGCATATACCGCCTGAATTCCGGTACGTCTCATAATACCATTGTTGTCATTGAAAACGTATCCACCCAGACCTACCTTGCCTCCTTTAGTCGGTTTGACAATTTTTTTCCTTACCGAGGTAGATTTTGAGATATAACTGTCCTTCAGGATACGGGTTTGAAAACTGGCAGCATAAGTACTTGGCGCCCCGGCCATTCCAACCCACTGTTTTCTAACCGTCAGATTAACAGTAGTATAGCCGTCATGCCCTGCTAATGATGGGTTTATCAGAAATCCATTCATGATGTACTGGCTATACATCGGGACCTGCTGGGCAATGGCAGTTCCAAAAATAAAGCTTAGAGCAACCGCCGGTAATATACTTCTTAAAGACCTCATATATTTAATGTTCAAATAATAATATTTATCTTATTACACTTATTACACCAGATTTTGGTTCAGATCCGTCATTTAAATGAAGAATATAATGATACGAATCAGTGGGTAACAGTTTCCCTTCAAAAGTACCATTCCATGGATTTGCAGGAATGTTTTTAGACCTGAAAACAAGTTTACCCCATCTGCTATAGACAAACAATTCTGCATTTCGGAATAAATCAATATTCTTTATCTTCCATGTATCATTAAATCCGTCATTATTTGGAGTAATGATCTGTGGTATCTCAATACAGTTTTCAGAACCAACAGCGCCAATAACAATATCAAGATTTGCCGCACATCCATTTTTATCTGTAACAATAACACTGTAAGTCCCTTCAGAAATATTTGGCCGGTCTGAAGTCAATATTCCATCTGACCATATTACACTATAAGGTTGAATACCGCCGGTAATGGTAAGAGCTATATTCCCGTCAGCATCACCCGGACATGAAACATCGTCCGTAACGAAAGCAAGTGAGAGTACCGCGGGCTGTGCAATAGTAGCAGAAACATTTGTTGAACAGAGATTTGCATCGCGAACTGAAATAGTATATGTTGCAGCTGCAAGGCCGCTAAACGTACCGGAAGCCTGGTATGTTCCACTATTCAGACTGTAAAGGTATGGCGAAGTTCCTCCTGCACCTGTCACAGTGACTGATCCGTCAGAAGATTCGAAACATGATACATTAGTCTGTGCGCCAATATTCCCAACTAAAGTTGCCTGAGGTTGTGTGATAGTTGCTTCAACATTAAATGTACAACTGTTTGCATCCTGAACCGTAATTGCATAGGCCCCTGCAATCAGTGTTCCAAAGTTACCTGATACCTGGTATGATCCTGCACCAAGTTTATATTTGTAAGGAGATGTCCCTCCCGAGCCGGCAACTGTTACACTTCCTGTATTGCTGCCATAGCAGAGAATATTGGTCTGAGAGACGATATATCCTCCTACAGCTGAAGAAGGCTGGGTAATAATGACACTTACATCATATATGGCGAAGGCAGCATCTTTAACTGTTACTTTGTAAGTTCCTGCTGATAGAGCTTCGAAACTACCTGAAGACTGATATGCTCCTGCATCCAGCTTAAATTCATAAGGAGCTGTTCCACCGGAACCTTCAACTGTAACACTGCCTGTTGAAGCGCCAAAACATGCAACATTTGTCTGTGAAGTAACTATTCCGGAAAGCGTTTCTGCCGGCTGAGTTATAATCAAAGATATTTCGAAAGTACATAAGTTGATATCCTGAACAGTGACAGTGTAAGCTCCTGCGGTAAGTGTGCCAAAAGTACCTGAAGACTGGTACACTCCCGAACCTATTTTATACTGATAAGGCGCAGTTCCTCCTGAACCGGCTACTGTTACACTTCCATCATTACTTCCAAAAACCGAGACGTTTGTTATAGAAGTAATGCTCCCTGAAAGTACTGATGGCTCAGTAATAGTAACAGGAAATGAAGCAGTTGTACAACTATTCGCATCTGTCAGAATTACTGAATATGAGCCAGCGGCCAAACCTGTCTGATCTTCAGATGATGGCGCAACTCCGGCGCCTGTCCATGCATAAATATATGGTAGTATTCCGCCGGTAACTGTAATGTCAATTGCACCACCAGACCCTCCAAAACATGATATATTTGTCTGGACACTCGTAACTGCCGGGGTTTGTTTGAATGTAATATTTACATCGTCGGCAGAAGTACATAATCCATTACTTATGGTCCAGCTCAATACGTATGTCGTTCCGGCTGTACCGGTAAATGTACTTGTCGGACTGGCCTGGGAAATAATAACTCCTCCTGTTCCCCCGATAATGGCCCATGATCCGGTACCTGTTACCGGAGTATTGGCTGCTAATATGGTTGAGGTCAGGCCACACATTGTTACACCTGTCTGATCCGGGCCTGCATCAGAAGCGGTAGGGGTTTGGGAGAATATGACATTTACTTCGGCCCATGAAGCTGTACAAGGTACATTAGTTACAGTCCAGCGTAAAACGTAAGTTCCGTAACTATCTGCTGTAAAGGCTGAACTACCACTACCGGAAGCTCCGAAGGCGCCTGTACCACCACTGATAATGGTCCATGCCCCTATACCAAACGAAGGGGTATTTCCACCCAGAGCGCCACTAACCAGCGTACCGCAATAGTTCAACGGAGATGTAGTTATACTCGCGGTTGGAGCAGCATTATAATTTACAGTAACCTGTGCCGAACCTGGGGTGCAATTTCCGTTACTGATAGTCCATTGATATATATATGTCCCATATAAAGTGGCTGTTGCTGTTGATGAACCTGATGCAGGAGCGCTAAAGGTTGTAATTCCGGGGCCTGAAACCTGGCTCCATAATCCTGAGCCAACCGCGGGAGTATTACCACCCAGAGAACTGCTGATAAGTGTTCCGCAAGAGCTTAGCGGTGAAGTCGTTATTGTCGCAGCGGTTGGTATTGCATAAAAACTTACGTTAACCAGTGCCGAACTTGGCGTACAAGATCCGTTGCTGATTGTCCAACTCAATATATATGATGTTCCTGCTGTGCCGGTAAATGGACTTGCCGGATTGGTTGGCGCACTAATAATTCCTCCTGTTCCCCCGATAATGGTCCATGATCCTGTACCTGTTACCGGAGTATTGGCTGCTAATGTGGTTGAGGTTAACCCACACATTGCTGCACCTGTCTGATCAGTACCTGCATTCGAAGCGGTGGGGGTTTGGGAGTAAGTGACATTTACATCGGCAGTTGAGACTGCACATGGCCCATTAGTTATAGTCCAGCGTAAAACGTAGGCTCCGTAAGTGGTTCCTGCAAAGTTTGAACTACCACTATCAGGGGCGCTGAATGTGCCTGTTCCTCCACTGATAATTGTCCATGAACCTGTACCGGATGAAGGGGTATTTCCGCCCAAAGCAGCGCTTACCAACGTACCGCAATAGTCCAGTTGAGAGATTGCAATTGTCGCGTTAGCATAATAATTTACACTAACCTGTACCGAACTTGGAGTGCAATTTCCGTTACTGATAGTCCATTGATATACATAGGTTCCATAAGCAGTGGCTGTTGCTGTTGATGAACCGGATGCAGGAGCGCTAAAGGTTGTTGTTCCCGGGCCTGAAACCTGATTCCATAATCCGGAGCCAATCGCGGGAGTATTACCACCCAGAGAACTGGAAGTAAGTGTTCCACAATAGTTTAGTGGTGATGTCGTTATTATTGCAGTGGTTGGTGTTTCAGAATAATTTACGGTAACCTGTGCTGAACTTTCACAGGTTCCGTTACTGATAGTCCATTGGAATATATAGGTTCCGTATATGGATGCTGTAGCTATTGATGTACCTGATGTCGGGGTACTGAAGATTATTGTTCCCGGGCCCGAAACCCGGCTCCACAATCCTGTACCATTAGTTGGTGTATTTCCGCCCAGTGCAGCGCTTACCTTCGTATCGCAGTAGTTCAAAGTAGGTGAAGTAATTGTTGCGGTAGTCGTTGCTTCATTGACAGTTATATCAACAGTTCTTGCTGCACTTGTTCCGCAACCATTTGTTGTTGTAACAGACAATGTTCCGCTTGTCGCTGTCGGATTGAAACCCATGGTTACTGAGTTCCCTGTTCCGTTTATTGAATAACCCGATCCGGAATAAGTCCAGTTATAGGTATTCCCGATAACATTAGGAACTGAATAGACATACCCTCCAGAACCCAGGCAGACTTGTATTGGAGCAGACGTGAAATCGGAAGGTTTTGCAGCCTCAACAGGGAATGATATAACAACATCGTCAGATGAAATACAGGAAACATTGCTGATCGTCCATCGTAACGTATAGGTTTTACCGAGACTACCGGTAAAGTACGTGTTATTCAGCGTATTATTAATAAATGTTCCACCGGCGCCACTCACTTTTGTCCAAAGACCGGAGTAAGATGCAGGACTATTTCCCGCCAGTAATGCCCCGGAGACTCCGCAAAGAGATAGTTGATCTGGTCCTGCATCTGCATCGGGTGGTGATGCATATACATTTATTATCTCCCCATCAACCACTCCTGCTATAACTTCACCACCACTAAAATAAGAGAAGCCTGTTAATTTATAAGCTCCGGGAATGGGAGTTGGAAGGCTGTAAGTTGTTGATTCTACAGTTAAGGGTTCCTGGGCAGCATCGTCAATTGTATAATCGAGTGTGTAGTTTAAATCAATAGGAAAAAATGATGTAAACCTGACAGGTATTCCCGTTGTTCCGCATACCGGACCTGTTGGAGCCAGTAAAGCCCTGCCTTTAGGTCTTGTAATACATGCTGAAGTAAAATTCGCAGGAGAGGTATTTATGCTAACGCTGGAAGTGCTGGCAACATCTCCGGTACTTATATCGCCGGTAGCAACAGAAGCCAGTTCATTCCACGAACCTGAGTTTAATTCTGCAACACGCATATCCGATAGTCCGTTCACCAACATGAGAGGTGTCAGATCACTAAGCCTGTCCCAACCTATTTTAATTTTTGCAGAAGCTGCACCGGTTGTATTGACACTCCAATACTCACCGGTGTTATATGCAATTAAAGGAAAAGTAAGAGATTGGATCGGATTTGGTATAAAACATTCAGCAGTCCAGGCCAATGTACTGCCTGCAGTTGAAGTGAGAGTAAAACTATGGCCGTTAGTTGTTCCTTTTCCTATCGGGAATTGGAAACTTCCTCCGTTGATGATCCACTTAATTAACGGCCCGTCAACAAAAGAAGAAGCGCTGCCACCAGTAGGTACAGCTACTGATGATGAAGTACTTAACAATATAAGCTTATTGCTGGTTGTTGTATGAATAATACCGGTAGTGAGTAATAACTCATTGTTAACTTCAATCAACCCATTTGTCCCGATATTTAGTCCTGCAGCATTATTAATCTCAAGATTATTGAACTTATTAGCTCCTGAAAAATCACCGGTACTGCCACCAAGGGTTTGAACAGCCGCGCCTGCAAAAGAAACAGTAGAAGCAGGAGATGGACCGGTTCCGCTAATAAAAGCGCCGGTATTATAACGTTCCATCGTTCCAAGGATCGTAAGTTTGCTATTATTTACACTATTGTCGAGTATTGGTCCGTCAATAACAAGTTTTTTACATATAGTTAAATCTTTATTAGGTAAAATTCTTGTACCTGTTCCGGTGAACAACATGTTTGGTACGCTGCTAAACAGTGTTGCAATAATAGTATAAGTACCGGTTCCGCCATATTCAATTGTACCGTTTCCTGAACAATCAGTAAAAGCGGAATAATTACCAGCGGGCAGGTTACCGCCTGTAAGATAAATAGTCCCGTCACCGGTTACAACTCCAAGGTTGTGGCTATAATTTGGCGGATCAACTATCAGCTTGTTGTTGATTGTAGTACTTAACGCGAAAATGTTATTAATATCCATTGTAACTTCATGGTCAATTATTACGTTAGCGCCAACAGGACCACCATCCGGACAGGCAGGTGACCATATAGTTTCGTCGGACCAATCCCCATCACTAATTGTCTGGTATGTAGGGACTTCACTGGGGAACGCAGTGCTTATTCCTGCAGTATAATCGCCGGTAAGATTACTGCTGCCTGAATTTTCGAATAATATCCGGTGAGTTGTCTCATTCACATTATCGGTTGCAGTACCAGAAGGGGCCAGGTACCAATAACTGCCAGGCAAAGCGAGCCTGGCTGCAACATATTCACTTTCCGTACCAACAACATCCCCGGGCAGGTATTGTAACAAAATATTTCCATCGAACCCGGAAATCCCGGAGCTCTTAATCTGCCAGTAATAATTCAGGGCATCACCCGTGATACTCGAATGTTTATTATTAACAGGATTAACCCCGATAGAACCAACTTCTTCACTTGCGGTTATTGTAAAACTTGCAGGCGTATATTTTCCGGTTATGCCAACAGGAAATGTAAACGACTGAGCTTCAGCAGTAAAAAATTTCACTACCCCGAGATTACTGATTACACCATCGGATTTTATCATTTTAGTTACACCGAATGGAGTGCCTTCAATTAAACTATTCTGGCTAAGTGTCAGCTGGTTCGCGTTAATATCAAGAACACCAAGGGTAAGCGCAAGGTCGTTCTGAAGCGAAATATCACTGTTCAGCTTAGCTCCCGAAGCATTATTCAGTTCAAGCCGGCCAAATGCGCCTGAGCCTGTTATCTGTTGCTGCGATGCACCTGTCAGGCTTATCCCACTTCCTGTATTATTATCAGTATATGAGCCATTATTTATGAGATCGCCCAATAGAGTTACTTTATTTGTACCAAGTATAAAGTTCCCCGATCTGACTGTCAGGTTCCTGTTAACTGTAAAATTATTACTTACTGTTAATGAATTCACTGGCGAAACATCCAGGTCATAGAAATTTGTTGGAGTTGTTCCTGTAACATATTGAAATCCACCATTAAATGTAGTAAGGTTGGTTCCATATATATAGTCCCCGCTGTTATTCATATCGCCCTTCAGGGAAACATTTAAACTGTTGGAATTAAATATACTATTGATATTACTCAATGTCAGTGATCCGTTCAATTCAAGAGGACTAACCATAAGGTTGACAGTTGCATTTGCCGCGGTAGCAGCTGTTCTGCCTGTTATAGTAATGTTATTCAAAGGAATATTTGCATCAAGGCCGTAAGTCTGGCTTATTCCGCTTAAGTTATGAGAAAAGACAATAGTTCCTCCTGTCACTGACGAGCTGCCCGGTCTTAAATAGAGGTCCCCGAACGTAGTACCACCACCGCGAACAATAGTCAGTGTGCCACCCGACATGTTAAACACACTGCCGGTATTCAGTACTTCAAGTTTAGCTTTTGTGTCAAGAGCATTATTCCCGTTAATAATTACACTACCACCCGATTGTGTGTAATTCAGCACGCCATTGGTGGCAGCCTGCCTTCGTATCTGGCCATTTACTGTCAGATTTCCACCCTGAACTTCAATAGCAGATGCTTCGTTCCCGGTGTACTCAATGTCATTATTAGATATGTCTGTGCCGTCAATACGCCCAACGTAAACATTACCATTAATAATAGTCAGTTTGCCACTCAATGATAAATCCCCGTAATTATTGGCAGCATTCCCAATCAGGATATTTCTATTACCGGTGTTAGCCGGCAGATCAACATACAAACCCGAAGTAGAAGGAATTGAAAAAGGTGTAGTTGTTGAAATGGTAAAATCGGAATTGGGATTTGTTCTCATATATCTGAGGG
>JBAXXU010000087.1:0-18482 GCA_037127735.1 Bacteroidota bacterium | reverse complement strand
TTTTCCAAATTACCGCTAATTTAGATTGCGCGGGGTAAGGAGTTCTGAATTTATCTTTCACTGCTCTACAAACTTAACCTCAAAGATCCATTGAAAATAATGGATGAAATGATGAAATGGGTTAAAGGGATGGCTGAAAAGACGATGATTGATCTTTGCTCTGAGGTATTCAGTGATGTACTTTTACCATCTGTACACCCTGAAGCACGGTCTGAAATAAAATTCCATAAAGATAAAAATGCAAAAGTGGTAATACTATCATCTGCACTGACCCCTGTATGCAATGAAATGGCAAAAAATCTCGGGATGGATGATATCATCTGTTCCGATCTTGAGGTCAAAGACGGATTTTTAACAGGTCGTCCGCGCGGACGCCTCTGTTTTGGTGAAGAGAAGTTGGTCAGGCTAAAAGAGTATTGTGAAAGGAATAACAGTAAAACCTCAGATGCCTGGTGTTATGGCGATTCAATTTCAGATCTTCCGGCGCTCAGTTCTGTAGGCAATCCTGTATGTATTAATCCCGACTCTAAGCTCAAAAAAGCTGCAAAAAAAAGAGGATGGAAAATTCTCAACTGGCATTCTTAATTCACTTCCAGCTTCTGCCACACGGGTAGTATTGGAAATTTTGCATGAGGTTCTGCCTGGTACCAGAAGCAGGTTGATGAAATATCCGATTTCTGTGCCAGGTATCTTCCCCCTTTATGCCAGCCAAGATCCTGAATAGTTATTTTCAGATCTTTATCGAATCGTATTGGATCCATAATATGCCATCTGTAGAGACCAAAACGCTGCATGACATTATAGTGCCCGTCACCACGGATGACCTGATGTAACCCCGAGTAGGGAGTACAGAACTCCGTGTAGTTAGTTTCTTCAACTCCGGCTTCATTTTTCTTATTTGTATCAAAATCATAAGAGCCGCAGAAATAGTCTTCGGTTCCTGTTCCGCAGATAGTCGGAAACTGACTGTCACCATCAATAAAGAACTTTATCTCGCCTTCACCCCACCAACCATTATTGTTAACACCCCATGCCATATATACACCTACATATTGTCCTTTCCCTTTTATGCCGCTGGCAATAGTATATTCCGATGTTTCGTTTGGATTTGAACGGTTGAACCGGGCATGAAAATAACCGGCATCCGGCGGAACTTCGGTCAAAGTATAATCAATCTGGTAATACAGTGACATTGCATCAGCATCGTTAATATTTTCCATCGTTATCCTGCACTTTTTCCGGAAGGGCATTACCCAGTATGAATTGAAAGCACTTCCTGGGTTAACGCATATTGCTGAAGAGATGAGCGGTGCATACTTATTCCATCCCATTCCAAAGAAGTCGCCAACAGGACATTCAATTGATGGTTCAGTTTCGTCGTCCCAGTAAACTCTTAAAATTGAGAACCTCCAGCTTCCGGTAGGTGTCATCCAGATGTGTTGTATTGCACCCGGACCTTCAATCACAGCCATCGTGAAAGTCTCACCTGGTTTAATTCTCACATAAGGGTTAACTTTCCATCCCTGGCCGAGGTCGCGGGCAGCATTAGAGGCATTGGCGCTGTTGGGTTTGTCTTTGTCGGCTGGATCTGCCATCCCGGCTTTTCCCTTTTCCCCGAAAAAATTTTCAGGGCTTATTGAACGTGTTTTTGCATCGGACAACCTGTAGAGGTTTCCCATGTTCATATCAAGCCCGTTAAACTTGTTCTGCGAAAATGCGAAAACCGGCATCAGGCAGACTAAAACTATAACTACCAGATTTTTTTTCATAACATTAAGGTTTAATTGAGGTTGTCAATTCAATGATAAAATTAATAAAACTATTGAATTAAAGGTAACACTATTTGGGTTATTGCTGCACATTGAATGAACTATTCAGTGATTTTTTTTTAGACTGATCAGAATTTAAAACCCTGATCATTAATGAACCGGCTTCCAGATTAAACCTATTCATGCTCTCCATATTTTTTTGCACGGCAAGTAAGTTTGCCCTGTGCATTCCCCCGTTATAGGTTTTATTGAATAAACCTAACCCTGCAAAATAGCCTGTTAAATAATATTCAGAATAGAATTCATAAAATGCAAAACCCAATAATGAAACATTAATAAGTAAATTAAAAGCCCCTTCCGCTACGGCTCCACAATACATCTGACCTGAGCCCGGAATGAATCTTGACAAATTTTCAGCTTTCTTTGGAGAACGCCATTTTGGGATATTTTTCTTGCTATATAATTTATTGATTGTTGTTTTATAGTACTCGCTTACAGAGTCATTTATGCCTGAATTATCAATAAAAAAATTCCATAAATCAGTAGCTTCTTCCCACTTCCTTAAAGTATTGAGACACAATATATTTAAAGGGATAATGTTAATTGTTTTTGATGAGTCGGGAAATCTGGTCCTGATTTCTTCAATGTTCCAAAGTGATTGATTAGGATCGTTATTTAAATAATTTCCAAGAGCCTGCTCATAACGAATTAGCAGGAAAAGAGAATCGGGCAAATTAAACATGTTTATTGTGCCTAATTCTTCCAGAGCTTTGTTTGTTTCTCCAAGTCCCTTGTAGCAAAGCGACTTAAAAAATTTACACTGAGCGATTTTATTATTATCGTTTTCATAAAAGATGGCTCTTTCAAATTCAATTGAAGCAACATAGAGTCGTCCCTCAGAGAAAATTCTCAGAGCATTTGAATAATAATCAGATGCAAGAATCCTATTTGCCGAAAGTATTACGCAAAGGAATATGCAAATTAAAAAGAATCGAGTTTTTAACATTATCCCTG
The DNA here is from genome assembly GCA_037127735.1 of Bacteroidota bacterium. Lineage (GTDB taxonomy): Bacteria > Bacteroidota > Bacteroidia > Bacteroidales > VadinHA17 > LD21. The sequence continues at coordinate 15,699 of JBAXXU010000087.1, read as the reverse complement.
TATTCGGTTTCAAGTATATTGACAGTCACAACAGCTCCATAAATATTTGCCACATAAGAAAATGCAAAAGCAGTTCCAAAAGCAATTGTTTTAAAACTATTCAAACCACTCTTTCTGTAGTTTTCCCATGTAATTAACCCAAGTCCGGTTGTGGCAATAAATGAAGAAATTGCTTCCCCTCTTTTTCCTGAATAAAACTTCCCTGATCCTGGTATGATTCCCGATAATATCCCGGCAATCACAGGTGATTTGTTTTTATGATTTTTCAAATCCATGCTGATTTTTTGAAGATTATCGGATGATTCAGAAATCTCATAAATACTCCTGTTTATTTTGGTGAACGAATCTTCGTACATGGAGGTATTTCCCTGAAGGAGATAAACACCTGCTGTTTCATAATTTTTCAGAGATATCTGCTTTTCAGTTTTTACCACAATGTTAGAAAGGATATCCAATGCCTTGTAATAATTTCCGGTATGTGCATAATTACAGGCTGCAAAAAAGTGCGATTTCAGATAAAACTCAGACATGGTCGTAACCTTTATGAGGTTATCTGATGAAGGTAAAAGTCGCTTTAATGAATAGAGGCTCCAGCCTCTCAGATAATTCAAGCTGTCATTCGATTGAACTGATGAACAATCAGTTGAATCTAATAAAAATAATGCCTCTTCATAATTCCCGATATTAACAAGGTGATCAATAAATATTAAGTCACATCCGGATGAGTTTTGAGAAAAGGAAACGGAAGCAGATGATAAGAAAATTATAATCAAACTAATCTGAATAGTCAAAATATTCCTATTCTTTACTACCATGTGAAGCTTTTCTGTATCTCGAAACCGGATCGGGAAAACGTTTTGTTTTCGTGTCTGTCTGGTAATGTTTCAGATCCTGTGCAGCAATCCTGTTGCATCTGTTTACACGATCGATGGTTAAAATGGTTCCCTTCAGTAATCCACATTCCTGAATAGCCTGTTTGCTGAACTCAGAACAACCGGGAGTAAAGAGACAATCTGCTGAAATGTGTTTTGAAAGTACATTCTGATATACATACAATGATACACCGAACACTAATCCAACCGGGTTGATTTTCTTAATTAATGATTGTTCATTCTGGTAAATATATGGGCGTTTATATGGATCGGGCTTTATAAGAGACAATTGGGTATTAATGTATTCAATATCTGATTTAAACATGCTCTTTTGGGCAGAGGTGCAAATAGTCATTGAAAAAAATATAACTAACAGAAAACTTTTATTTACTGATTTTCGCATCGTCCGGAATTTGAAAGTTGAAATAATTATTCTCCGGAAAGTTATTGGTACGGACATTTGAAAAAATTGATAACCTGATTGTTGAATCCGATTTGGTTTCAAAGCTTATTTCAGTTATCCTAAGTGGCATTCTAAAAGTCTTATAATCAGCATATCTACTGTAGAAAATTTTCTTTTTGATTTCTTTATCCATACCAAGATATTCGGCATAAACAGGTAGCATTTCTTTAAATACAATCTTAATCTGATTAATTACTTTTAAAGAGACCGGGGCTTGCCAGATCGTTACAATCATTCCTTCCTCAGGTGTTGAACTTACCAGCTTAAAACCCTCTTTTGAAAGACCCAGGTCAGTCAGCTTGTTATTAATAAAATAATATAAGAGTTCATTTGTTGTTGACAGGGATTGATTTTGTTGAATTGTCACTGAATTGGTTTCAGGAAAATAAATTTTCATTTCGCCAAAACGGTTTGACATCTTCACAAAATCAGCCGGGTAGTAGTGATGAGTAACAACCACATCTTTCTCTTTATTATAAAAGATATCGCATTTAAAAATGCTTTTAGAACCTTTGCTGAGTACCTGCGTTTCCTGGCTCACACTTACACAGCTCTTTTCCTGCGACAGCAACCTGAATTGCGAATAATGAAAGACCAGTACAACAACTAATATCTGAATTTTATTCATTTAAACCGGCTGAGTAACAGATAAAATAAGAATTAAGTATTAGAAGCCATAACTAATACCTAATTCTTATATGAAAATAATAAGTAATACAGATCCCGCTAATTCCACATGAAGAATTTCGGGTTGTCAACATACCTCGAAATGTCATCTATATTAATAATTATTACTATGAAGTCAATCAATGGGACAATACCAAAGATCCCACCACAGGTAAGAATATACCCGACACCTGTAAGTACTTCGGTTCCAAGATAAAATCTATGAACGCCAATAGCTCCTAAAAAGAAATCAAGGACTAAGGCCACTCCTGCACTTTTATCGCCTGAGGCAAATGCAGTAGCTGTATTGCCTGCAAGGGTTAAATCACCTAAAGAAAAATTGGCAACTTCCGGGGCCTTTGCAAACAACTCATCAATCATATTATCATTTGCAGTATAGCCTGAAGCGTTCGCGCTAATACTGCACAATGCGGTAACGGCAAAGACTAACGATAAAAAGAAAAAATTTTTCATAAATAATTTATTAATTGGTTAATTTTTGACAATAACTTGCACCTATCTGGTTATTTCAATTCATCAAATCAAATATACCAGAATTTTTCTATATTCAGTACAAAAAGTTGATATAAAATATGAGTATCGGGTTAAGGGGAGTAAATTGATTTCTTCGCTCCCCGCCAGCTGGCGGGGATTCAGTCAGGTTTTTTATAGCCGATTTTTTTGTGCCAGTCTGTTCGATTTACGTCGTTGTCTCATAATATTACGGGAATATATCACAAAGTACATTATGGGTATTAAAACCAGTGTTAAGAATGTGGCAAAGCTTAACCCAAATATGATTGTCCACGACAGTGGTCCGAAAAACATCACATTATCACCACCAAAATGTAAATGAGGGTTTAACTCAGTTAACAATGTTGCAAAGTTGATATTCATCCCAATGGCCAATGGAATAAGCCCAAGGATAGTAGCGGTAGCTGTCAGTACAACAGGTGTGATACGCGTCTTCCCGGCTTCGATAATGGCCTGACGCGTTTTAAGTCCCTGCTTTTTTAATACATCGGTAAATTCTACCAGTAGTATTCCATTCCTGACAACTATTCCCGCCAATGCAACAATGCCCATACCTGTCATGATGATCGAGATAGTCATGCCAAAAATCATATATCCGAGAAGCACACCAATTAAGCTGAATACAACTTCAGATATAATGATTAAAGCTTTTGACATTGAATTAAATTGTGTGATAAGTATAAACATGATCAGGAACAAAGAAAGTATCATTGCTTTGGAAAGGAATAACATCGATTCCTTCTGATCCTCCTGCTCACCCGTAATACGTATATCTACAGATGATGATTTCGTAAACCGGGGAATTGCTTTACGAAGCTGAGTATTTATTTGATTTGCATTAAATCCATCAAGAACATTGGAAGATAAAGTGATTACCCGTTTAAGGTTAAGACGGTTAATCTGTCCAAAACTGTTAACGTAATCAAGACGCGCTACTACCGAAAGAGGGATCTGACGTAAAAGTCCTGAATTCATATCCCTGTAAGTAATTGTCAGATTGAGCAGTTGCTCTATATCTTTACGTTGGTCTTCTTCAAACCGAAGCATAATCGGGTATTGATCCTCTCCTTCCCGATATTTGGAGATTTCTTTACCAAGTTGACCTGTACGTATTGCATCACCTACAACAGCAGCGCTGATACCTTCGAAGTTAGCCCGCTCACGATCGAGATTGATTATAATCTCAGGTTTTGTTGTAGCGAAGTCAGATTTTATCTCCTCTATCCCTCCTATCTGCAAAGAATCAACATATCGCTTAAAACGGTCAGAAGTCAAAGAAAGCTGCATTAAATTCTCCCCTGATATTTCTATATTTATTGGTTTTCCTGTAGGAGGCCCCATTTTTGTTTTATCAACAACTATCTTAGCTCCCGGGATATCTTTTAAAGCCTCTCGCATACTATTCATATAGACGCTTGTGCTTTGCCCTTTACGGTTCTTATACTCAACAAAATTAACGGCTATCTTAGCCAGGTTTGATGACTTACTGGAATTATCGAAACTATTATCTGAAGCAAGAAAAGCGACATTAGTAACAACAGATTCCAAGATTGGATTATTTTCACCAAGGACACTCATAATCCGGCTCTCAGCAATCCGGGAAACAGAATCAGTTACATCTAACTGGGTACCAACAGGCAATTTAATAAATGTATTTATTGTATTCGGTTCATTATCAGGAAAAAAAACTACTTTAGGTTTAACAATATTATACAGGATCAGCGTAAACACAAACAAACCTATCATGCCCCAAAGTATATATACCGGCCTTTTTCCCTTCAATACCCATTTTAAAGTATTTTCATATCGTCTCATCATGGCAGGTATAAACCGCGACTGAAATTTCCGTAGAATTTTATACCCGTATAAATTATGAAGCAGGAAAGACACTGCAATAAATAATAGAAAATTACCAATTCCGGGAAGCCTGAACAGGTAAAATGGAACGGAAGCAAAAGCTATACAAGCAGTAATTTTATATAGTTTAGGTAAGGCTACAGGGCGATCTTCCTCATCGTGCTTCATGAAATCAACAGCAAAAACCGGATTGAAAATATAGGCAACAATTAATGAAGCAAAAAGTGTGATAATGAGCGTTACGGGAATGAATACCATAAATTTTCCAACCACTCCCGGCCAGAATGCAAGAGGGAAAAATGGCGCCAGTGTAGTAAGCGTACCCGAAAGTATGGGAACAAAAACTTCCCCGGCAGCAGACTTTGCCGAATGGGCAATATCCATTCTTGTTTTCCTGTGTATCCGGTGAGTGTTCTCAATTACTACTATAGCGTCATCAACAACAATGCCAAGGGCAAAAATGAAGGAGAACATCACAAGCATGTTCATTGTAAATCCTATCCATGGAAGAAATATATAAGCAATTGCCATTGATAAAGGAACCGAGAACCCGACAAAAATAGCGTTAACAAGACCCATGAAAAACATCAGAACGATAACAACAAGAATAAACCCGATAATAATTGTATTATTAAGCTCATTTACAGTATTCCGCGTGTTTCGCGACTGGTCGCCTGTAACCTGAACTATAAGATTTGAAGGGAGCTTGGTCTTCTGCATATCAGCAATTATAGCTTGTATCTGATCAGATGCATCCAGAAGATTTTGACCGCTCTTCTTAATTACGTTAAGTGTAACAACGTTTTTTCCATTATATCTGGCGTAGTTTTCAGGTTGATGATAGCCGTCGCGTACTAAAGCAATATCTCTGAGTTTAACCTGAGCGCCACTTGAAGTGTTCATAACAATATTTCTGATCTGATCAATATTACTGACTTCACCAACAACCCTGATGGAACGGCTCATCCCCTGCAGATCGATATTGCCGCCTGAAACAGTCATATTATTAAGGCTCACAGACTGTTCTACATCTCTGAATGTCAGGCTGGCAGCTTTCATCTTATACATGTCAATATCAATCTGAATCTCCCTGCTTAGCGCTCCGCCTATTTCAACCCTGGTAATTTCTTTAAGACCTTCAATGCGGTCCTGCATTTCATCAGCATATTTTTTAATACGGTCAAGAGGTATATCACCTGAGAGATTGATATACTGGATCGGCATCTCTGAAAGATCAATTTCCATCACAGATGGTTCAATGAAGGAGGGATCGTTGGGTAAATCTTTCTTGGTCTTGTCAACAGCATCTTTTACCTTCTGTTTAGCATCCTTGATCTCAATCCCGGTGTTAAATTCAACGATAATGGCAGAAAAATCCTGCACAGAACGTGATGTTATCTTTTTAACACCCCCGATTGATTTGAGATTCTTCTCTAATGGACGTGTCACAAGGTTCTCCATATCAGATGGTGAGGTGCCCGGATAAATTGAATTAACGGTCACCATTGGGATAATAATCTCAGGAATCTGTTCTTTAGGAATTGTATAATAGTTGATTATACCAAATACCGATATTATAAATACCAACACGTAAACACTGATCTTATTGTCAATGGCCCAGCTGGTAGCAAAAAATTCTTTATACTTCTTTTCCATGAAAATAGATTTATTATTCTCTGATTAGATCAATATCAGAAAGATTCTTAATACCTTACATATTCTCCATCTATCAACTCCTGAAAACCAACAGAGATGACTTTATCGCCAACAGTCAGCCCCTGAATAATTTCAGCAACCCCGTTATAGCTGTTCCCGATAACGACAGGTTGTTTGAAGGCAGTGTTGAATTTATCTTTTGGACGTACAACGTAAACATAACTCCCGGTCTGATCGGTCTGTACTATATTCATTGGAACCAGTATAGAATTATCAGAATGGTAATCGTTAATCTGAATGATGGCAATCATATTTGCTTTCAGATCCTGTAAACCATCCGTAATTTTGGTTTCAATCAGAAAAGTCCGGTTTACAGGGTTAATGTATTTACTAACAAAAAAAACCTTCGATTCAACCTGCTTATTTATATCGGGAAACAAAACGACTAGTTTATCTTCAACCTTAACCATAGCTGAGTAGGCTTCTGAAACCTCAGCAGTAACCTTTAAATTCTTAAATGCAACAACTCTGTATGCAGCAAGACGCGGATCAGGAGAAACAACTCCTCCGACTTTTATGTTACACTCTTCAATAGTACCATCAATAGGTGATTTAATCTTAAACTTATCAACCTGTTGCCTCAATGATGAAATCTGACGGTCAAGCGACTCTTTTGTTGTTTTTAACTGCAGGTATTGAACTTCACTTCCGATTTTCTGGTCCCATAAGCGTTTCTGCTTATCGAACATATCTTCAGCAAATTTATACTGGGTTTCAAGGCTTTGCATCTGACTACGATACTGCTGATCATCAATCTGGGCTAAAACCTGCCCCTTAACAACCTTCTCACCGACATCTGCAAACTTTGCAGAAACAGTACCGGGTGCATCAGCAAAAACCGCCGCATTCCTGTCACCATCAAGCTTACCCTGTACCCTGATGAAATGGTCGAATGTTGTTGTTTTGACATCTGTTAAACCCACGAATTTAAACTTCCCGGGATTAATTAAATCCTTTTGTGCGGAACTCAGATCATTCTCAAGATTCTTAATCTTTTCAGCTATATCTGACTGCTGTTGTTTTAGTTTTGTTAATTGTACCTGCTTATCGCTGCTGCATGAAAACATAATAAAGAAAACTACTACGCTTGCTATACTTAAATTGATGGTTTTCATTTTAAATCTGATTTGTATTAATATTTAAACTGTTTAAAATACATAACTTATTGATTACTACTTAAAATACGATCGAGTTTTGCCTTGGCATTCAACAGTGAAAGAACAGAGTTGTAGTAGTTCGATTCAGATGTTAAGAACTGGTTTTGATTTTGCGACAGCTCAAAACTTGACGATACTCCTTCGCGGTACTTGATAACCGTTTTATCATAAACCTTCTTACTCAATATCATACTCTCCCTGTTGGTTGTGCAATTACTGAATGCAGTCTTGTAGCTACTCATGGCTGTTTCATACTCCATGATCAAACCCTGACTTGCATTTTCCTTATTCAATCGTGATTTTTCGAGATCAAACCTCGCCTGACTGACTTTTGAAAGACGTTGACCGCTCGATAGGATTGGCAGACTTATTACGACTCCAACCATATCTTTCACCGCGAAGTTAAACGAAGGGGTATTAAGCTGTTCGTGACGGCGGTAAAAAGCAGAAAAAGTTGGTAAAACTTTTGACTGTTCTCGTTTCAGTGACAAACCTGATGCCTTTTCAAGATTACTGATCATCTGGTAATCAATACTGTTTTCCACATTAAATGAAGGGGAAGTGAGATACTGCATATTGCCCGACTTAATTATCCCTGGAAGACTGTCGGTTAAAACCAGTTGCCGGCTGAAATCAACACCAAGCTGGAATTTCAGGAGTTTCATGGAGATCTCCTTTTGTGATTCAAGTGATGTGATAAGAGTCTTAATGTTCGACCTGCTTATTCTAATCTGGTCAACATCAGTCTCCTCATTAAAGCCTTGCTGGTTCATTTTAACCAAATCGCTATATGTTTGGTCAATAGCTTTCAGACTTTCATTCAACACCCTGACATTTTCTCCAAGAACCAAAACAAGGGAATAGGTACCTGCCACAGATTCTTTAGTCTGAGCTTCAGTTTTAACAAGAGCTTTCTCTGAAATTTCTTTAAATACTTTAGTTGCCTGAAGGCCGACCAGATATTCACCACTGAAAATAAGCTGAGATAATGTAAAGTCGAATGTTGTATTGTTTTTAACACCAAGAGATACCGCGGGAGATGCCTTATAGGCACTCTGTATATCTGATTTGGTAATAGACCCATCCGGTAATGAATTTACATCAAGGTATGGTCCAAAGCTTAGCTGGGGAACAACAAACTGATGCTGATAATTTGTAGCCAGGTTCAACTGGGGAAGTCCTATTGCAATGGTTTCCCAGACCTTTTTATCAGCGATATCAATATCTATTCTTGCTGATTGAACAGACCGGTTATTCTGAAGCGCATAAGTTTGTGCTTCAGAAATTGAAAGTTTAAGTATTTCTTCATTATCCTGACTAAATCCTTTTGTAACCAATCCCAGAATAATAAATGTTAAAAGACATTTTCGAATCAAGTTCATACTTTAAAATATTTATTTTCTATTTGTTTCTAATTCTTTTACTTTTCTCTCTAAAATAGTTATCCCTTCTTCGGTTGCAATACCGCGAACATGGTAAGTAATAAGTTCTACAAAAATTTTGTTTGAAGTAAACTCCTCAACTGTAAAGAGCTCATTTAAGTGGATGTTTTCTGACCTCGACATGTAAAGTTTTGCAATAATCTCTTCATTCATTTCCTTTCGGTACAACCCTTCCACTTTCCCTTTTTTCAGATTTAGAAGAATGTAGTTGATTATACCGTCCCTCCTGGTTTTTGCAATTTTCTGGTAATGGTGTGGATAGTACTTCCTTAGATCATGGTCGGTAGCGGGATTTTGATCTTTCATCATTTTATTCATGAAAATTGAGATATCAAAAAGCTCCTCAATGGCATTGAATCCAATTTTGAAGCATTTAAAAATTTCCTCCTGTCGCAAATCAATTTCATTATCAATAAACCTGCCAACCAGATCATCTTTATCGGATACAAATTGGTAAAGAGTCTTTTTGGAAATACCCAACTCTCTTGCAACATCATCCATAGTTATACTCTTTATTCCATACTTCATGTATAGCTCACGAACCTTCAACAATATATTTTTCAGTTCATCTTTCACGCGGCAAAAATAAATCAAATAAACTTAGGAAACAACTTTCATATTAATTGTTTCCAAAGTTTTTCAAATTTATTTAAAACCAGAGGGAATATGAATATCGGATTTTGCAGAAAATGTTTTAACAATTTCTGTTAAGGATTCCCAGATGCAGATCATGAGATTTTTTGTCTTCTGATCAATGAAACAAGATATCTTGATTTGAATTGCTGACTCGCGAGAGCTTGTTTTAACGGAGGCAGTTTAAGAATTACACCCAGCACTGCCGCCATAGCCCTATGGTTGAACATTACCTGATTATCGAATATCAGGTTTTGAAGTTTACCTCTTTCGATAGCCATGGTAACAACCCTGTGAACAGAATTAACAGGAGTGATAACCCGTTCTTTTCTCTGGCGTAGTTCAATAGCCTTCTTTTCGCAACCCTTGAGACAAACGCCACATCCAAGACAGATTTCCTTCTGCAATTTTGCTTTTTTCCTGTTTGGTTTATTTGGATCGTTGGATGATACAAGAGTCAGGGCTTCTACCGGGCATAATGAGACACATTTGCCGCAGCCATTGCAGTTCTCTTCAACAATTAGCGGAAAAAAGTTTGTTGTGTGTACAGGGTTAAGAAATCCGAATTTTCTGGCAGCTATCAGGGCCTCGCAACAGCAGCCACAACAATTACAGATAAAATTGACCTTTTCCTGTACATTTTCACCGAACTGTACCAAATTAAAATCACGGGCTTTCTGTAACATATCGATCCCTTCGGAAATATCAACTTTTCTAGCGATCCCATGTCTTGTTAATGAATCTGCAGCTTCGTTAAATGTCATGCATATATCCATTGGTGCATTGCAGTTTTTACCAAGATGTTCCATCTTATGTCTGCAATAACAAACACCTATCCCAATGGATGTTGCAGTTTTCACGACCTCTGATGTCCGCTCATAATCAAGCACATGAAGTGCATTTTCGGCTGAAAGAACCTCTTCATTGACGTAGGTTCTTCCCAGCTGGGTTTTTCCTGTTGTAAAGAGATCTTTGATAAAATCCTCTTCAACATTCATATACTGATAGTAAAGTTCCGAGAGAATCTTTTGATCAATATCATTTCTGTATCTCATAAGAGAAAACTCAAAAAAGCCGGCCATTGGAGGAGGCATCGAGTACAGAACATCATCATTTTTCTCTGCATCGGTTAATAATCCTCTGTCTGCCAAATCATTTAGTATAACCCGTGCTTCCGCTTCTTTTATTTTCCATATTCGGGCAGCTGTACCAGCTTTAAAAGGTTTTATTGGCAACAATGAAACAAGCCCGGCTTCCTTTTCAGAAAAAAGGATTTTGAGTATTTCAAAAAGCAGGTCAGTGGCAACTGCTCCTTGTGGAAGCAGGTTAATCCTTTTGGTAAGATTAGTATAATTATTGAATTTAATTGAGTTGTGATGGGCCATAAATCGTCAGGTTTTCAAAACACATCGCCAAATGTAGAATTTTATAATGGTTAATAAAATTTACTCCCTAAATGAGATCAGGTTTGAAACACTAATCATTAATAGTTGCCATTGTTCTTAATAAACCTGCTGCCCATGAATAAATATTATGCCTGACAATTATCAATCGCATTTGTTTCATTCGCTGATTTTGTTCATCTATTGTCATTTCCAATGCTTGTTTTATTGCATCGGCTGATTTTTCAATGTCATAAGGATTAACAACTATTGCACCCTGAAGTTCCCGCGATGCGCCTGCAAAACGACTCAGGATAAGAGTCCCGTCATTTTGATTCCGCGATGCCACAAATTCCTTTGCAACAAGGTTCATACCATCATGCAGCGATGTTACCATGCAGAAATCTGCTGAAGAATAAAAGGGAGTTATTTCTTCGTGGCTATGATGCCGTTTTAATAAGAGTATTAGTTTCCAGTTTTTTGATTTGAACTTCAAATTGATTCTGTTAGCTTCATTTTCAACAGCCTTTACCATGTCAGAATAACTTTTCAGCAGAGTACGGCTTGGCGCCCCAATTTGTACAAAGGTAAATTTACCGAGATATGACGGATTTTTTTCCATGAATCGTTCAATGGCAAGAAATTTTTCTATGATACCTTTTGTATAATCAATCCTGTCAACACCAATCCCTATAAACCTGGCAGTGATACCATGCTCAATTAAAAGCTGGGATATCTTTATCTTAGGAGAATTATTATCGTAATCTTTCAATGTGAATGCAATACTTATGGGAAATGGTTTTACCAGTGTTGTTTGTCCACCCATTTTTACTGAAAAATTCTCCCATAATACTCTTGCTTCAAGAGCGCTGTTTACTGTTTCAAGAAAGTGGTTGCAATGATATTGGGTATGAAATCCAATTAAATCAGCGCTAAGCATTCCCCGTAATATCTCTCGCTGCCATGGACAAATACCGAATGATTCGGGATTAGGCCATGGGATATGCCAGAATATGGCAACTTTTGCTTTAGGCTTATCCTTTTTTATCAGTTCCGGTAATAATGCAAAATGGAAATCCTGAATTAGAATATAAGGTTCCTCTTCATCCAATGTTTCTTTCAGTACGGCCCTGGCAAAATCTTCATTCACTTTTTTGTAATAGTTCCAGTCGTCATTTCTGAAGGTCGGACGGGTATGTGCAATATGACAAAGCGGCCACAGTCCTTCATTTGAAAAACCATAGTAAAAATGGTCTTCTTCTTCTTTTGTGAGCCATAATCTTTTCAGAGTGTATTTTGGTTCTTCGGGAGGAACCTGCACCTTGTCATTTTTGTCAACGGTTTCCTTATCTGCATCTCCCGTGCCTGATGCAATCCATAGTCCGCTGCATGCTTTTAATATTGGTTCCATTGCAGTTATCATTCCGCTTGCAGGAACAATACACTTGATCTCTTTGCCATCGCGAATGTGCATGTATGGCTCACGATTGGAAACAACAATCATTTTCTTTTTCTGCAAAAGCTTTTCAACTTCAACTTTCAGTCGCTCGGGTGTCCAGATGGCTTCTGCACTTGTCCTGAGGCGCGCTTCTTCTTCGGCAGTGGCTTTAGCTTCATGCATTGCCCTTGCAATGTGCTCAATCTCTTTATGCAACGGGGCAAGAAATTTAACAGGTTTTTGATTCTTTATTTGTTCCACGCTCCCTGTCCGGGCTGCCTTTGCCCAGGCTACAATTTTATTTATCGGACTGAAAACTCCCCAACGAACTATCAATACAGTAACAAGTGATACTAAAAATGCCTGAATAAACCATCGTATGAAATTTCGAAACCAGATGTTATCAACTATTTTATTAATATATGCGGCATCAGTGTAAATAACAATTGCATTACTCGATTTATCCACCCTATTTATTGGCTTGATATATTGATAAATGTTTCCCCCGGACACTGAAATAAAAATCCCGAGTGAAGTGTTCGCGGATATTGAAAGGGGAATGTAATTCAATGAAGAGTTAACAAAACTGCGAGTTGAATTACTACTTATTATGCTATCGTTATTATAATAAATTGCAATACCAAGCAAATTGTATTGATTTTTGATACTGTCAGCATAATGTTCAAATTTTTTCTGACTTATTTGTTTGAAAAAAACTGAATCACTTTTAAATATTTCTTCTGCAACATTCTTAGTTTTTGTTTCAAGTTCGCTGATTAACCCGGTCTTTTCGGTTGAAATCTGGTAAATTGTAAAACCAAATGCCACGAGGCCAACAGCAACAACTATTGATAGTATAAGTGCAAGGGTTATTTTCATTCGGATAAATGTTTTAAAAACAAAACTACATCACTTACGGAGTCAAACCTGTATTTCGCGAAGGTACTTCCGTTTCCAACTTTTACAGTAAAGAAGTTGGCGTCAGGCAAAAATAATTCAAATATTTCTTCATCTGTCGCATCGTCTCCAATTGACAATATATAATCATAATTGTCCTGCTCAACTATTTTTTTCACGGCTTTACCCTTACCAATTTCCCCGGGCATTATTTCAACTACTTTATTTCCATCAAGGATCTTTAAATTATAAGAACCGGTAAATTTTTCTGCCAGACTGATTAATTCTCTTGAATAAGCATACCCTGATGATAATTCAGCATTTCTGTAATGCCATGTTAAAGAAAAGCACTTTTCCTCTATGTAAGATTCAGGGCATTTCAGGGTTACCTGATTTAATAAAGGAATGATCACATTTTTCCATAAGCAATTATCAATTAATTGTTTTCCCCATAACCCGTTTTCTTTGACTAAAGCTCCATGCTCCGCGATAATACTTATTGGAAGACGACCTAATAATTTGTCAATTTCCCGGTGACCTCTGCCCGAAATGATAATTACTTTTGTATGTGGTTTGTCAACTAACTTAATTAATACATTTAATAAGTTTTCAGGTGGTAATGCATTGTCTGGTATCAGCGCATAGTTAACGAGTGTCCCGTCATAGTCAAGCAAAACCAGTTTATTAGTTGCTTTCCTGAATTTTTCAATTAATTCCATTTTAGTTATAACGTCCACAATAATTTATGGTTGGGTAAAGATGGCTCTTTTATTATGCCGATTACAAGAATAATAATGATCAAAAGCAAATATATTAATTTTCAGGGGTTAATGAAATTATTAAGTCTGACCTCATGATCGAAACATTCATTACACATACAATTATCATTACTATCTTTGCTATAGCTTTTGAAAATATACTTTCTCTCTGGCAAAATGCATGATGTTTCAGTAGCAATACTTAAATTTATTTATCATGAATAACCTTAACTATGGTGTAATTGGCAACTGCCGCAGCGCTGCCCTTGTTTCTGAAAAAGGAAGTATTGACTGGTGCTGTCTGCCCGATTTCGATTCTCCTTCCATTTTCGCTAAACTTCTTGATAACGGAAAAGGAGGCTCATTTAGTTTAATTGTTGACGATAATTATACCATTACACAGAAGTACATTGACTGGACAAACGTGTTATGTACAGAATTTAAATCAGTTAAGGGCACCTTTGAGGTAATTGACTTTATGCCACGCTACAAACTTATTGACGATGACTATTTCTCTCCTGCCGAGATTTATCGCTATATAAAGTATATTTCAGGTACTCCGACCTTTAAAGTCAGATATCGCCCTGTGTTTAATTATGCCAGGGAGGAGGTTTCCAATACAACTGAGGATAATTATATAAGGACATATTCGCGGGTAAAACCGACAGATTGTATATATCTCTATACCAGCTTAAACTTTAATGATGTTCTGGTTTCAAAAGAAATTGAAATTACACAACACCAGTTTCTCCTGCTATCGTACAACCAAAAGCTGATTGATATAGATATTAAAAGGGTTTACCTCGAATTCCAGCGTACAAAAGTATATTGGCTCAACTGGACAAACCGTTCGAGGAAATATGAGAAATATAACGAAGAAATAATCAGGAGTTTACTGGTATTAAAAATTATGTCGTATCAGAATACCGGGGCTGTATTGGCAGCATTAACTACCAGTCTCCCGGAAACTATTGGCGATGTACGTAATTGGGACTATCGTTTTTGCTGGCTGCGTGATGCGTCAATGTCAATAGAAACATTACTCAAAATGGGTCATTACTATTCGGCTCAGCGTTTCCTGGTTTATTTAAAGGGAATACTAAAATCGAAGAACGATTCATTCCAGACTATGTATGGTATCAGGGGTGAAAGGGAACTTACTGAAACCGAACTTCCCCACCTGGCCGGTTATGAAAACTCAAAGCCGGTAAGAATAGGTAATGCTGCCTTTTCCCAAAGGCAAAATGATGTTTTTGGTTACCTGCTGAATGTTATCTACCAGTATTACGAGTATTTCCCGGGTACATTGGACGAAATTGAAGATATCTGGGAGATTGTCCGCAATATTTGCCGTACCATATCTACTCACTGGGAGAAACCGGATAAAGGCATCTGGGAAATACGATCGGAGGAGAAACACTTTGTCTTCTCAAAAGTAATGAGTTGGGTTGCAATGGACAGAGCAGCTAAAATAGCAACTGCGCTAAATAAAACTTACTATGCTGAAACGTGGAGAGGTATTGCAGATGACATTAAGGAAGACGTAATAAAGAATGGCTGGAAGGAGGATTTGCAAACATTTACCCAAACCTACTGTAATTCAGAGCTCGATGCCTCTTTATTACTCATGGCTGAATACGGTTTTATTGCTGCCGATGATCTGAAGTATAAAAAAACTGTGTTGGCTGTTAAAAAAGCGCTTTTCTATAACGGGTTGGTTTATCGCTATATAAACCCTGACGATTTTGGCAGACCTGCATCATCATTTACAATATGTACCTTTTGGCTTATTCAGGCTTTGTTCAGAACAGGAATGAAGGAAGAAGCAAAAAACATCTTTGAAAACCTGTTGGAATGCGGAAACCATTTGGGTCTTTTCAGTGA
>JBAXXU010000086.1:0-18640 GCA_037127735.1 Bacteroidota bacterium | reverse complement strand
GATTTAAAGAACTCGGACGGTTAAACGGTTTCCGCCTCTCGATAGAACCTTATGACATGAACCCGGCAGCTGACCTTGACCTGGGTGGTGTTGCGGATGTACCAATGTGCGAGTTCTGGAGCGATGGGTATGGCTTTAATTCTTCATTCAGCTGCATTGAGGCAACATCAGTTGCTCATGTGGCCGGATTGCCTGTAGTTGCAGCTGAAGCTTTTACTGCAGATGGTACGGAGGCGTGGAAAAAATATCCCGGCGATATGAAAAACCAGGGTGACTGGGCCTTTTGTATGGGCATCAACAGGCTCATCTACCATACTTTCGCTCATAAACCCTTTCCCGATAAATATCGTCCCGGAATGACGATGGGCCCTTATGGTGTTCATTGGGACCGGGGCCAGACCTGGTGGCCAATGGCAGAAGAATATCATAAATATATTTCACGGTGCCAGTATGTTCTCTCGCAGGGAAAAGCAGTTGCTGATATCCTTTACCTTACTCCTGAAGGCGCTCCCCAGGTGTTCCTTCCACCTCCTTCGGCTCTTGAAGGCACTGCAGTTATGCCTGATAAACGAGGCTACTCATTTGATGGTTGTTCTCCACCATTTCTTATTAAAAATGCATCTGTAAAAGAGGGCAGCATTGTCTTTCCGGGAGGCGCCTCATACCGGATAATGGTTTTGCCACAAATACAAACTATGACACCGGAGCTTGTTGCCAAAGTTAGTTCTTTGATCAAAGCCGGGGCAACTATTATTGGCAATCCTCCGGTCAAATCACCTTCTCTGGCCAATTATCCGGAATGTGACAAACAGGTTAAAGCGCTGGCAGATAATATATGGGGAACTGAAGAAGTACCGGAAGAACTGACACAACGTAAGTATGGACTTGGTACAATCTGGTGGGGAAAAAACATGGTTAACAACCATTCAATAATTTCAAATATTAATGATTCGCTTAACCTTTACCCTGATTATCAAACAACTATCGCACTGCTGAATAGCTCTCATGCAATTCCTGATTTTATCTCTTCCGGAAGTATTCGCTACACTCATCGGACCCTGGATGATCGCGAGATATACTTTATCTCAAACAGGACAGGAATGGCGATTTCAGATACCTGCTTTTTCCGTGCCGGCACAATGAATGGTGAATTATGGAATCCGGTAACAGGTGAAATCAAGCCAATTGATTGTTTTTCCATGATGAATGGTAAAATAGGTGCTTCCGTGAAGCTTGATGCCTTCCAAAGCTTTTTTGTTGTGTTTTATCACCGGCAAAAATCATATAAAAAAATGATTGGCCCTTCCGAAAAATTTCCGGAACAACAAACAGTATTTAATTTAGAAGGTTCATGGAATGTGGCCTTCGATACTATTTGGGGTGGTCCTGAAAAGTTAGTATCTGATACCTTATTCGATTGGTCAAAGAGACCAGAAACAGGAGTAAAATATTATTCAGGAATTGCGGTTTATAGTAAATCCTTTGATATTCCTCAAAAAGACGGAATATCCAGAAATAAAAAATATTTTCTCGATTTCGGCACTTTAAAGAACCTTGGAAAGATAAAATTGAATGGAAAGGATATGGGTATTCTTTGGACCGCACCGTGGCAGATTGATATTACTGATGTCATAAAAATAAAAAGCAACCATCTTGAGATTGAGGTTGCCAACTTATGGATTAACAGGCTCATCGGCGATGAAAAACAACCCTGGGATGGAGTAACAGATGATAAATGGCCTGAATGGCTAATTAATGGAACAGAACGGAAAAGTAAAAGATATACCTTTACTACACATCACTTTTATAAAAAGGACGACCCTCTTGCAGAATCAGGATTGATCGGACCTGTAAGTATAAAGACAGTAAATAAATTGCCTTAATTTATTCAGAAATAATTGAGCGCTGATTTTTGATTTTGAAATAATAAAAAGCTTTCGTAAGATTGTAATCACAATTACCTGTTTTTAAATATTTAATAGTCAACAACATGAATGTACAGGATTATATCAATCGCGAGGATAAATTCGGGGCACATAACTATCATCCGCTTCCGGTTGTTCTCGAAAGAGGTGAAGGTCCGTTTGTCTGGGATGTGGAAGGCAAACGCTATTTTGATTTTTTATCTGCCTATTCAGCTGTTAATCAGGGTCATTGCCATCCAAAGATTGTGAAAGCATTAACAGATCAGGCAACAAGGCTTACTCTTACCTCGAGGGCATTCTATAATTCTGTACTCGGTGAGTTTGAAGAATATATAACAGGGTATTTTAAATACGATAAAGTTTTGCCAATGAATTCAGGAGCTGAAGCAGATGAAACAGCTCTGAAGCTCTGCCGCAAATGGGCATACAAGAAAAAAAACATTAAGGAAAATAATGCAAAGATTATTGCCTGCGAAGGGAACTTTCATGGAAGAACAATAAGCATCATATCAATGTCCACCGATCCGGATGCCAGAAATGATTACGGCCCATTCACTCCCGGATTCGTAATTATTCCTTATAATGATCTGAAGGCGCTTGAAAATGCTCTTAAGGATCCTGATGTAGCTGGATTTCTTGTTGAACCGATACAGGGCGAGGCAGGCGTTTTTGTACCTGACGAGGGTTATCTGAAAAAAGCTTATGATCTTTGTAAGTCGAGAAATGTTCTGTTTATAGCAGATGAAGTACAGACCGGGATTGCCCGAACAGGTAAGTTACTTGCATGCGACCACGAGGGTGTTCGTCCTGATATTCTTATTCTTGGTAAAGCTTTATCGGGTGGCGTTTTACCTGTTTCCGCTGTTCTTGCCGATGACCATATTATGCTTACAATCAAACCTGGCGAACATGGCTCAACATTTGGCGGTAATCCACTATCTGCCAAAGTAGCTATTGCAGCGCTGGAAGTTGTTAAAAACGAAAATCTTGCTGAAAACGCTGATCGGCTTGGTAAGATATTTCGTGAAGAGTTCAGCAGTATCAAATCTGAAATGATTGAACTTGTCAGGGGGAAAGGTTTGCTGAACGCAGTTGTGATAAGACCAAAAAATGGCAAGGAAGCATGGGATGTCTGCCTGGCGATGAAAGAAAATGGCGTTATCGCGAAACCTACACATGATCATATTATCCGATTCGCTCCTCCCCTCGTAATTACTGAAACACAATTAAGAGAAGCTATCGCGTTAATCAAAGAATCCTTTAAATTATTCGAATAACATTTTCTATACTACCGTTGTATATTGTATTCACCTGAATATTTTCCGAAATAAATTCTTATTATGGCTAAAAATCATTGTTTAAAATACATCGTATTAAGTCTGACCGTGTTTGTAATTCTCTTTTTGTTTTCTTGTACAGGTAACAGAAATATTACAACGAAAGAGCTTCAGGACGAAATAAAATATCTTTCATCAGATACCCTGAAGGGCAGGCTGACCGGATCTGCAGGCGACAGCCTCGCTGCTGAATATATTAAAAGCAAACTTACATCGTATGGTTTGGTACCGCTTTTGGGTGATGGATTACAGAGGTTTAAGGTAACAAAGAGAGTTCTTCCCGGTAAAGATAATTATCTGTCAGTAAACGGAATTGGTTATAATCCCGGCAAAGATTTTATGCCGTTTGCTTTCAGTTCTGATTCCTCACTTGTAGCTGAGGTTATTTTTGCCGGCTATGGATTTAATATCAATGGCGATAGCTTAAAATGGAATGATTACAATGGTCTTGATGTAAATGGTAAATGGGTTATGATACTTCGTGCTGACCCGGAAACAGATAAAACCAAAAGCCCGTTTGTCCCTTTTAGTGGAGACAGGGATAAAGCCATTCTTGCAAAAGATTTGGGAGCTGCAGGGGTACTCATGGTATCCGGTTCAATATTTGATCCACAGGATGCTTTCGAATCTCTCAATACTGAAGGATTTTCGGTGGATATCCCTGTTTTAAGAATAAAAAGAGAGTTGGCAGATATCATTCTTTCAAAGTCAAAGACTACAATAGAAGCTCTTGAAAAAAAGCTTAATGAGACAAGAAAACCAGCCGGATTTTCTACAAAAAGTATATTAAGTGGCAAATCAGAAATCATAAGGGAAACTACTAATACAAGAAATGTAGTAATGGTACTTCCCGGGGAAGATGAACAGCTTAAAAATGAATACGTTATATTTGGCGCACATTTTGATCATCTGGGGATGGGCGGGCCTGGCTCATCCAGCAGATCCGGTGATACTATTGCTGTTCATCATGGCGCTGATGATAATGCTTCCGGTGTTGCAATGATGCTTGAACTCGCGGAGAAATTTGCAAAAACAAAAGGAAGTCATAAAAGAAGTGTTATCTGTGTCGCGTTTACCGGAGAAGAAGAAGGATTGCTTGGATCAAAACATTTCACCAACGACCCGGGGATAGATCTTTCCAAAGTGAATATTATGGTTAATCTTGATATGGCAGGACGATTGAAAGAAACGAATAATTTACAGATTTTCGGTGTGGGCACAGCAACCGGACTGAAAGATCTTATTTATTCAAAAAGCGATACTTCAGTCATTAAACTATCTCTTTTAGATGAAGGTTACGGACCATCGGATCATTCCTCATTCTATCTCAAAAACATACCTGTTCTGTATTATTCCACAGGAGCTCATCTCGACTATCATACTCCCTCGGATACCTGGGATAAGATAAACTATAACGGAATGGTTAAGATTTCCGATCTGATTTTCAATGTTACTGAGGAACTTGCAACATCATCAGCCAGGCTTCAGTTTAAAGAATCAGGCCCTAAGGTTGAAACAGTCAGATATGGAAGAGGAAAAAGCGTTACTCTTGGCATAATGCCCGATTTTGCCGGTGTTGTTAAAAACGGCTTAAGAGCTGATTTTGTAACTCCCGGAAAACCTGCAGCTTTAGGCGGTATGAAAAAGGGAGATATAATTACTGCTATTAACGCTAAACCGGTTAATAATATTGAGGACTATATGTTCAGAATGAAACAGCTTAAACGGGGGCAGACAATAAGTGTCGAGATTCTCCGAAATGACAAAAAAGAGGTTTTATTGATACAATTATAAACAAGACAAAAGACAAAAGTAAAAAGACAAAAGTAAAAAGACAAAAGTAAAAAGACAAAAGTAAAAAGCAGAAATTTATAAATCTGATATTTAATATCTTACAAGATGAAAAAATTTATTCTGTGGTCAATTGCATTTATTATTACAATCGTTGCAGCGATATATCAGAGACATACAGGTCCAACATACCCGAAGGATCTTGATGTAACCCTGAATAATAGTATTTATAAATTAAAATTAGTCCGGAGCCTGGCCCTTGATGAAAGAGCTGAGGTAAAGCTGAATATAACCGACACTACAGCTAAAGTAAAACTGTACTTTAAACGTTATAAAACTAAAGGAGAATATCAGGTTTCAGAGTTTTCTTACAAAGTGTATCCCGTGAATTCATTTTTAATGAATAAGGTATTTAAAATTACTGAAGAAAAGGGTTTTTTCGCCGAAGTGCCACAACAACCTGCAGCAGGTAAACTACAGTATTATTTTGAAATAACCGATTCAAAAGGAATCAAATCTTACTTCAAAGATTCACCAATAGTAATAAGATTCAAAGGAGGGGTGCCTGCATTTGTTCTTATTCCACACGTCTTCTTTATGTTTCTTGCAATGCTTTTTTCAACCCTTGCCGGGCTTATGAGTGTTATAAAATATCCCTTATATAAAAAATACTCAACATGGACTCTCATCCTGTTTATTACGGGAGGTATGGTACTTGGACCGATAGTTCAAAAATATGCCTTTGGTGAATTATGGACCGGGGTCCCGTTTGGATGGGATTTAACTGATAATAAAGTACTTATCGCATTAATGTTTTGGATTCTGGCTTTTGTAATGAACAGGAAGAAAGAGAGACCTCTCTATACTACCCTGGCTGCATTCGTACTCCTGCTGGTATTTTCAATACCTCACAGCCTATTTGGTTCAGAGTTAGATTACACCAGTGGAAAGGTTATACAGGGATTAAGTATGAATATATTATGAAATTATATTCAAAATTTCTAAAATTGGGTGCAGCATTTAAATTTACACCACGTCTATTGATTAGAAAAACAATAGAAAGTGGGTGCAGCAACACATATAAAAAATAGTCTTTACGTAAAGATGGCAAATGTAGAAGCAGCATTCAGAAACTTACACCAGGATCTTTTAGACGGGTGTAAAACAGGCGACCAGAAAGCACAGTTTCAGATTTACAAGTTGTACTACAAAGCTATGTACAACACCAGTCTGAGAATTGTAACCGATACAATGGAAGCTGAAGACATAATGCAGGAATCATTCCTGTCGGCCTTTGAAAAAATTGATACCTATTCCGGAACTGTAAGTTTCGGCGCCTGGCTCAAGAAAATCGTAGTTAACCGGTCACTTGATGCCCTGAATAAAAGAAAAGCGGTCTTTGAAGATATTGAGTTACATGCCGGCATAAGAGATGAAAGTAGTGAAGAGTCAGCCAGATATGAAGAGGTTGATGTCAGGGTTGAAGCGGTTAAGGAGGCAATTGAAAGGCTTCCTGATGGTTACAGAGTTATACTTTCTCTCTATCTTCTCGAAGGTTATGATCATGATGAAATTGCAGAAATACTTTCTATCAACAGCAGCACATCCCGATCCCAGCTCTCAAGGGCGAAACAGAAACTCATTGGAGAATTAAAAGTAAAATGAAAAATTTATCAGGTATGAAAAACATAGAAGAAATAATCAGGAACAATAAGGATTTTTTCGAAGAGGCAGAACCTTCGAAAGGTCACTTGGAAAGGTTTAACAGGAAACTTGAAATAAGGTTTCAGACCAATGTTATTAAACGAAGTATTGTCCCCTACCTGTTGAGAGCAGCGGTAGTTACCTTACTCGTTACTCTTTCCTCGCTCTATACCTGGGACCATTTCATTCGGCCCGGAAATAGCAGGACGACACTTGGCCAGGTATCGCCACAATACAAAGAGGTTGAGAGCTACTACATTCACCAGGTAAACATGATGGAAGGCGAAATTGTTAATGTTGAACTTAAGGACAACCCGGCGCAGAAAATAATGCTCATGAAGGAGATGAAAAGCATGGATTCAGTTTATGTCTCTCTTCAGAAAGAACTAAAGGCAAATCCTAACGATGAACGGATTATTACAGCAATGATAGAGCATTATCAGACCAAGGTTGAGGTAATGTCCTACATTGTAAATCAGCTTAAAACGATCAGGAATGATAACCAAAATAAAGCAGAAAATGAAAAAGTCAGATTATAAACCAGGAGCGCTTCTCTTCTTATCACTTCTAACCCTGCCTTTAATTTTATCAGGTGAGGAAGTTACGAAAGAATTCCACAAGGAATACACAGCAGGAGCAAACACTACACTTGAAATAAGCAACAAATACGGCGATGTTAATATACAGAGCTGGGACAAGGATCAGGTAGTCATTGATGTTAAAATTACTGTAGAATTACCGAGTAAAGAAAAAGCTGAAAAACTGCTGGGCTATCTCGATGTTCAGTTTGATGAAGGAGAAAATAAGATTTCAGCTAAAACAGTTATTGATGAAAAATTCAATTTTACAGGATGGGGCAATGAATCAAGAAAATTCAGTATTGATTATGAAGTAAAGATGCCGGTTGGAACAGCTCTTACACTTTCCAACAGATATGGTGATACCGATATTAATGAACTTCACGGATTAATGAATATCGATATCAAATATGGAAACCTCACAGCCGGAAAACTTACGAGAGGAAATGTAAAACCGCTCAGCAAAATAAATCTGGCTTATGGAAAAGGAACAATTGAAGAAACAGGTTGGCTCGATATTACTGCCAGATATGTCGGTGTCATCGAGATTACAAAAAGCCAGGCTCTTCTGATTGATACCAAATACTCAAAGCTTTCACTTGGCGAAGCAAGTTCAGTTGTAGGCGAAAGTAAATATGATAATATCAGGATTGAGTCCATTAAGAATCTGGTTCTGGAAAATGGTTACACTGAAACAAATATTGGCGAACTGACAAAAAAGCTCAACTATCAGGGGAGTTACGGTTCATTTACAATAGAACGTGTTGCAGCAGATTTTGAATCGATTAATGTTGAAACACATTACATGGGTGTACGGCTGGGAATTGATGAATCGGCAAGTTATAAACTCGAAGCTAAGGTATCTTATGGCGGATTAAAATATAATGAGGATAACTTTAAAAACGAGAGGCGAATTGTTGAAAATAATTCGAATGAAGTAACAGGTAATGTAGGAAAAGAAGAGTCACCCACTGCAACAGTAAATGTAGTTGCATCTTACGGATCAGTAAAGCTCTATTAATTAACATAATAAGATAATTCCCTTTGTAAAGCGAAGTTTATGACTTCGCTTTTATATTTTGTAGCCTCAGACTATATTTCAACTATCTTTTATCTTCATCCTTGTATATAAAGACGCCTTCTTTCCCATCTGATACGGCAAAAGCTCTGAACATACCTTCTGAATTGAAAGGCATTGATACGTTCCCTGATTTATCAACACATATCACTCCCCCACTTCCTCCTGCCTTCACAAGCTTGTCATTAACAACAAGTTCGGAAGCTTCTTTAAGTGAAAGACCTTTATACTCCATAAGTGCAGATATATCATGTGCAACAGTCCACCTGATGAAATATTCACCATGACCGGTGGCCGAAACAGCACATGTATTGTTGTTAGCGTAAGTTCCGGCACCTATAATTGGAGCATCACCAACCCTGTTGTATCTCTTATTTGGCATACCGCCTGTGGAAGTACCCGCGGCAAGGTTTCCATTTTTATCAAGGGCACAGCAACCGACAGTCCCCATTTTCTCTTTCTTTAAGATCTCCTGAAGTTCGCTAAAGCGTTTTTCGGTATAAAAATATGAAGGAGGAACAATCTCCAGTCCCTGCTCTTTTGCAAATTGTGAAGCCCCCGCGCCAGTCAGCATAACATGTTCTGATTTTGTCATGACATATCTTGCAGCAGTAATCGGGTTTTTTATATCAGTAACACAAGCTACAGATCCGGCAGCAAGATTTGATCCATCCATAATTGCAGCATCAAGTTCATTTTTGCCTTCATGAGTAAAAACCGCGCCTTTTCCTGCATTGAAAAGTGGATTATCTTCCATGAAATTTATTGTTTTTTCTACAGCATCGAGAGCTGTACCGCCATCAGTAAGAATTTTTTTGCCGGTGTTCATGGCTGCTGACAGAGCTGCCCTGTATTCCTTGTCAAGCTCAGGGATCATATTTTCCCTTGTCATTGCGCCTGCCCCACCATGTATAACAATTGCCCATTCCTGTTTAAGAACCGGAGTTGTAACAGATTGCTTCTCAAATGTCTTCTTTTCATTCTTATAGGAAAAGAAACTTATTCCGGAAATAAGCAATACTGTCAAAATTATCGTTATCTGTTTCATTTTTAAAATGTTTTAAATACAATTTATTTTAAAAAATAGGCTGAATTGAATAAGGTGATTTAAAAATCCATCTCCACAACAGTGATCCCCGAACCGCCGAACTCCACATGTTCATCGCGGAAAGATTTGACAACATCAACTGTGTCAAGGTATTGCCTTACAAGCTGTCGTAGTATTCCATTGCCTTTACCATGCAATATCCTGAGGTTGCGATGTTGAACAATAAGGGCATTATCTATCAGCTCACGCACCTGGTTTATAGCCTCTTCTCCGCGTACTCCGCGTAAATCTATTTCAGGTTTGAAATTAATATTGCGCTGAACAATGCCGGGATCGTTTTCCCTGTGCACCTGGTTAGCTTTAAGACTCTTCTTAAGCTCTGATCTGGTAATCCTTTCGATCTTATCAACCGGGACAAAGAATCTTAGACTGCCGGTTTCAACCCGCACCATTTTATCTTTTATTGCAATTACTTCTCCTGCAGCCAATGTATCTATCATCCTCACTGCATCGCCTGGTTTCAGTGGCTTTTCCGGAGATGCCACAAGTACCGGTTTTTCTTTCGCCGGCTCCGGATCCATTTTAATCTTTTTGGCTTTTGAACTTAGTACCGCTATCTTCTCTTCTGATTCTGTCTCAATTGGTTTTGTTTCTTCAACAACAATGTTTTTAAACTCCTCAAGCTGCTGGCGGATATCTTTTGTTTTTTCCTTATCAGCCTGCGACTCTTTTATCTGGCGTATTGTACTTTCGATCATCCGGTTTGATTCTTTAAGCAAATGCTGAGCCTCGTCTTTTGCTTTTGTAATGATCTCTTTCCTGAGTGTTTTAGCCCCTGTAAGTTCATTTTCATATTCAACCATCAGCTCTTCAAGTCTCTTCTCCTGTTGCCTGATACTCTGCCTTTTTGTCTCCCAGTATCGCTTGTCGCGTGCAATATCCTTCAGGTGCCTGTCGTAGTTGATATTCTTTACCCCTGCTTTTCCTGATGCTTCAGCAAGTATATCTTCGGGCAGGCCAATCTTTCTGGCTATTTCAAACGCGAACGAACTTCCAGGCTTGCCAATAGTAAGCTGAAAAAGAGGCTGCATAAGATGGTTGTCAAATGCCATAGCGCCATTTACTATTCCATCGGTAAGAGATGCAAAATGCTTCAGATTTGTATAATGGGTGGTTATTACTCCAAAAACTTTTTTCCTGTTTAACTCACCCAGAATTGCTTCAGCTATTGAACCCCCAAGCATAGGTTCTGTACCGGTTCCGAATTCATCTATCAGAATCAGTGTTTTTTCATTACCGTTTTTAATGAAATTCTTCATATTGATGAGATGAGAACTGTAAGTACTTAAATCATTATCAATACTTTGCTCATCACCAATATCAATCAGTATATTTTTAAATATTCCGGTTTCAGAACCTTCCGCTACCGGAATGGTCAGTCCGCACTGCAACATATACTGAAGCAACCCGACTGTTTTCAGACATACCGACTTACCTCCGGCATTGGGGCCCGATATCAATAATATCCTGTCTTTGTCATCAAGCACAATTTCAAGAGGAACTACCTTTCTCGCTGAAAGTTTCTCGAATGTAAGGGAGAGCAATGGATGGATAGCTTTTTTCCAGGATATAAACGGTTTACTGATTATAATTGGTTTTATTGAATGAAGATGGTTACAAAGAAGCGCCTTTGATCTGATAAAGTCTATCTCTCCAAGGAATTGATTTGACTCAAGCAGATCGTCAATATATGGTCGGATATTATCGGCAAATGCTGTAAGAATCCTTACGATCTCCCTTTTTTCTTCATACTCAAGCTCAACTATGTCATTGTTGATTTCAACAATCTCCTCCGGTTCGATAAAAACAGTTTTTCCGGAAGCCGACTGATCGTGAATCAGGCCCTTTATTTTTCTCTTATCATAGGCGCTTACCGGAATTACTCCTCTCCCATTTCGTATTGAAACAGAAGTATCTGAATCAACAATTCCGTCAGCCTGGGCCTGTTTAAGAATTGAATTCAGCCTTTTTGTTACCTGAATACTTTTTCCGACAAGTTCGGCTCTTATCTCTTTTAATCTCGAAGAGGCATTATCTTTAATTACCCCGCGTCTGTCAATTATCCTGTCTATTGCCTCCAGAACATAGGGGTATGTTTTTACAGAACTGCACATGGATCTCAGAACGGGATACTTCACGGCATCTTTGTTCCTGAAAAAATTAAGTATCGTTTTAATAGTTTCCAGGGAACGTTTAAGATCAAATACTTCCTGAACTTCCGGGAAAGTACCGGCAATTCTTATTTTATTCAGACAATCAGAAATTTTATAATAGTGTTCTGAGGGGAATTGATCTTCAAACTGTAAGATTAGTTGAAATTCATAAGTGGCAGATAATTTTTGAGTTAAAGAATCAAAATCATCAAGAAACTCAATTGCATCAACTTTCTCCAGTCCCATCGGGCTCAGACATTTCTCACTTAGCAGCTTACGGATCCTGTCGAAGCCTATTTTGATCTCGAAATTTTCAGGATAAATCATATAAAAAGATAAAAGACAAAAGTAGAAAGACAAAAGTAGGGACATGCCATGGCATGTCCATTGTTCTGCAAAGTTAATTATTGTTAAATCATCTTGCCAAAATACAATAATGGATTTCAATTTTTCCTACATTTGGAGCTTCCGAAAAAGAATCTATAAAAAACATACAATGAAAATCAGGAAATTCTCAGTCGCTTTTTTGTTTCTGTTTATTCTGCCATTATGTTTAATGTCGCAGAGTGAAAATGTTGATTTGGGCATGATTTACAAGATCAGGCAGGAAGGGTTAAAAAATTCCGGCATTGAAGATCTCGCTTTCTGGTTGACCGATTTTGTCGGACCCAGGCTTACCTGTTCAACTGGAAACACCCGGGGCAATGAGTGGGCAAAGAAAAAAATGGAAGAACTTGGCTTTCAAAATGTCCGCATTGAAGCAGCAAAAGATTTCAATCGGGGAGGCTGGGATAATCTGAAAACTTATGCTGCAATGACTGCTCCATATTATGTTAACTTTGCCTGTAACCCTGTCGCCTGGACAGGAAGCACAAACGGAGCTGTTAAAGGTGAAGTCATGCTTTTGGACGTGAAAGCTGAAGGTGACCTTGATAAATTTAAAGGGACATTAGCCGGAAAAATTGTTTTAATACCTTCAACTTCAACTTATGAGGTCAGTTATGAACCTCTCGCAAGCCGTTTGACTGATGTGCAGCTTAAAGATATTTCAATGGCATCATCAGCTGCAACCGGAAGAAGACAACCATTTGATCGCGCCGCGATGATGGCTCAAAGAGCTCTGCGCACAAAGATATCTGAATTCATTAAAAATGAAGGTGCGGCAGTGATTCTTAATGGTTCCGGCACTTTTAATGTACCAAGATCAAACGGAGCAAATTTTACCGTTGGAAATAATGAACCAATTGCAGAGCTTAATCTACCGGTCGAAGACCATGGCAGGATGGAAAGGCTGTTACGTCATAATGTTCCTGTGGAGATGGAGGTGGAAATAGTAAATAAATTCTTTGACAGTCCAACTGTTTATAATGTGATAGGTGAATTACCCGGCACCGATAAACTTCTTAAAAATGAAGTAGTTCTTATTGGTGCTCATATTGATTCGTGGCATGGAGGAACCGGTGCAGCTGACAACGCATCGGGATGCATTGTAATGATGGAAGCTCTCCGCATCCTTAAAAACCTCGATGTTGCCCCGCGCAGAACAATCAGGGTTGCACTGTGGGGTGGTGAAGAGCAGGGTTTTTACGGATCATCAGGTTATGTTGAGAAATATCTTGTTGATCCCAAAACAAAGGATCACAAACCTGATTTTAACAATTTTGCCGCTTATTTTAACATGGATAACGGCTCGGGCAAGTACAGGGGAATCTATCTTCAGGAAAATGAGATGGTAAGGCCAATATTTGAGGAATGGCTAAAACCGTTTGCTGATATGGGCTGTTCTACAATTACTATCAGGAATACTTCCGGTACTGATCATCTTTCATTTGATCGTATAGGATTACCCGGATTTCAGTTTATACAGGATGAAATTGAATATGGTCGAGGTTATCATACTCCCATGGATACTTATGAAAGACTGGTTATGGCCGATCTTAAACAGAATGCAGTAATCACAGCTTCATTTGTTTATAATGCTGCTATGCGAAATTCAAAATTACCGGGGAAACCGGTAATCAAATCTATTCAGGAAATGGATCACAATCACTGAATGCAATAATCTGCAGATAAAAATTGAAATATGTAGGGACAGGTCGCGGCCTGTCCCTACGTGTTTAATACCCTATGATTTCTTTGTATCCACATCCTTCATCGATAGCTGAATACGTTTTCTTTCAATATCAACGGCAATCACTTTTACCATAACATGTTGATGGAGTTTAACAACAGTTGAAGGATCGGTGATATAGGCTCTGCTCATGTTTGAAATATGCACAAGGCCATCCTGCTTGATACCTATATCAACAAAGGCACCAAATTTTGTAATATTTGTTACAATTCCCGGAACAACCATTCCCTGGCTTAAATCTTCCATTGAATGAACATCGGCAAAACTGAACTCTTTAATTATTGATCGAGGATCGCGTCCGGGTTTGGCAAGTTCCTCCAAAATATCTTTCAAGGTAGGCAGACCGGTAACCGGCGTAATATAACGGTCGAGTATAATCTCCTTTCTTTTATTATCATTGGTTATGAGTTCCTTTACATCGCAGCCAATGTCTTTGGACATCTTTTCCACAACATAATAACTTTCCGGATGAACTGCACTGGAGTCAAGTGGATTCTCTGCATCGCGTATTCTTAAAAAACCGGCGCTTTGTTCATAAGCCTTCTCCCCCATCCTCTTTACTTTGAGAAGCTCTTTACGCGCTTTAAACGGTCCGTTTTCGGAACGGTAATCAATAATATTCTGTGCAAGCTGCGGACCAAGTCCTGATACATAGGTCAACAGATGCTTACTTGCAGTATTAACCTCAACCCCAACTGCATTGACACAACTCATAACTACATCATCAAGCGATTTCTGTAGTTTTGGCTGATCCACATCGTGCTGATACTGACCTACTCCTATTGATTTAGGATCTATTTTAACCAACTCTGCCAATGGATCCATGAGCCTCCGTCCTATTGACACAGCGCCGCGAACGGTTACATCATAATCGGGGAATTCATCGCGGGCAATTTTCGATGCAGAATATATTGAGGCTCCGGCCTCACTGACAATAAAAACCTGGATATCATTGTCAAACTTTACCCATTTTATGAAATCTTCTGTCTCGCGGCTTGCAGTACCATTACCTATTGCAATTGCTTCAATCTTGTACGCGCTTACAAGTGACAGTATTTTTCTAATCGACTTTGCAGTCTCATTCTGAGGAGGATGCGGATAGATGGTCTCATTATGAATCAAATTACCCTGCCTGTCAAGACAAACTACCTTACACCCGCTCCTGAAACCCGGGTCAATAGCCAGAACTGTTTTTTCACCCAGAGGTGATCCGAGAAGAAGCTGACGAAGGTTTTCTGCAAACACATTAATTGCATCAATATCTGCCTTATCCTTTGAGAGATTTCTGAATTCCGTTTCCATTGAAGAGGAAAGAAGTCGTTTCCAGCTATCCTTCACCGCATCAGTAACGAGGTCAGATGAAGCATTCCTTCCCTTTATAAAAATTGAATTTAACATTTGAAGTGCATTCTCTTCGACAGGTTCAACTGACAGCCTGAGAAAACCCTCATCTTCTCCGCGTCTCATTGCCAGAAGCCTGTGCGAAGGACACTTTTTAAGAGGTTCTGACCAGTCATAATAATCGCTGTACTTAATCCCTACTGCTTCTTTCCCTTTAACAACTTTAGTGTAAATAACTGCCTCCTTTTCAAAAAGATACCTAAGCTGCCTTCGGGCCTTTTCATCTTCACTAATCCATTCTGCAATAATATCAGAAGCTCCGGCAAGTGCATCTTCAACTGTTGTAACAGCATCATTCAAAAACTCCTCAGCTTTCAGAGACAGATCATTCACTAACTGATCCATAATGATAACCGCCAGTGGCTCAAGCCCTTTTTCACTGGCAATTGTTGCCCTTGTACGACGCGTTGGCCTGTATGGCAGATAGATATCCTCCAGTTCAGACATGGTCACTGCTTCATCCATTTTTTTTCTGAGCTCCGGAGTCATCTTTTCCTGCTCCTCAATAGATTTTATAACAGCTTCCTTTCGGGAATCAAGATCTTTTAACCTGTCGTACTCTTCCTTGATATGCATTAGTTGAACTTCATCAAGGCTTCCGGTCATCTCTTTCCTGTACCTGCTTATAAAAGGGATGGTAGCCCCTCCATCCATCAGCCTGATTGTATTTTCTACCTGCCATTCGTTGAGGCCCAACTTCTTTGCAACAAGTTCAATGTTCCTGTTCGTGTTCATGATATTATTATTCAACATAAATAACCAAACCTTTAAGATATTCGCTCTCGGGGTGATAGATATTTACAGGATGATCAGGAGGTTGACTTATCTGGTAAATAATCCTGACACTGCGACCTGTATTGGCAGCAGCGGCAAAAACCGATTTTCTGAAATTCTCTTTTGTAACCACCTGCGAACATGAAAATGTAAAGACAATACCTCCGGGCTTTATTTGTTCTATTGCCTTCATATTAAGTCTTTTATATCCCTGAAGGGCATTTGCAAGAACATTATGATGTTTCGCAAATGCAGGGGGATCAAGAATTATTACATCGTACTGATCTTTTATATGATTAAGATAATCAAATGCATCCACCTGAAATGACTCATGCCTCGGATCATCTCCATAATTGAGTCTGATGTTTTCATTCGCCAGTTCAATAGCCGGAAACGAACTGTCAACCGTATGAACAAGTCCGGCATTTTTCATTGCATATACCGAAAAAGCGCCGGTATAACCGAACATATTCAAAACACTCTTTCCTTCCGTAAATTGTTCAAGCAATTTCCTGTTTTCTCTCTGATCGATAAAAAACCCAGTTTTCTGCCCAGTGTTCCAGTCAATTTTAAATTTGTAACCATATTCATTGACAATAACCGGTTCTGAGTTTCCGTAAAGAAATTCGTTTACACCTGTAATAGCTGACATGTGGGGAATAGTTGTTTCGCTCTTATCATAAACTGCCGTTATCTGATCCTTCATGAGTTCAACCAGAATAGCTGCTATTTCATTCCTTATTCTATAAAAACCGATTGAATGCATCTGGATTACAGCAACACTATTATACATATCAACTATCAGACCAGGTAAGCCATCTCCTTCTGCATGAATAAGTCTGAATACATTCAGCATTGGATTACCGATTATACCTGACGATTTTCTGTAATCGATTGCTTTTTTGATTTTTTCTGCAAAGAATCTATTATCAGGACTTACCTGTTCAAATGAGATTATTCTCACCGCAATAGAGCTGGGTTGATAATGGCCAACCGCCAGAAAAGTATCTTTGTTGTCAAAAACATCCACCAGATCTCCTTCAGACGGATCGCCATATATCTTTTTGATCGCTCCCGAAAATATCCATGGATGAAACCTGCGGACAGATTGTTCTTTTCCTGATTTAAGTACTATTTTTATTCGCTCCACTCTGTAAGTTTTTTATAAATCTGGTAGCAAACCCATGCATCTGTAGCTGCATAAATCTGTTGTGCTTCGGTAAGTTTCTCTGCTTCCCAGTCGGTAACCTGCTGACGTTTGGATATTCTGAATCCCAGAACGATCGCTGATAGTTTTTTCAGGCCCGAACTTAATATGCCATAATCCCTGACAAAACTTTGCAGATCAACAAATCCCCCCGGGGAAAATTTCTTTACCCCTTTAAGAAACCTTATATCATCATGAACTGCGACTCCCGCCTTTATAACAGAAGGATCAGATAATATATTTATAAGCTCGTTAGGGAAACCTATTTTATTTATCCTGAAGAGACAAGCAAGATTGTCTGTTGATAGCTGGATAAGAGAAACCGAATTTTTCCTGCCTTTTTTGAATGTGGGTCTGGTCTCTGTATCAAAACCCAGTAATTCAGATCCGAGGAGTCTTGGAAAAACTTCATGAAAAGTAAAAATATCTTCAATAACAACTATTTCTCCTTTAAACCATGAGAGTTCACATTCTGCAAGTTTCTCGACAGTAATATTTTCCTGATATTTGTTATTCTCCATCTCCACTGAAATCTTTTTGTCTTCTCGAAATAAACCAGTCTGAAGTATCTCTTCTTTCTTCATCTACATTAATATCATTTTCAACTTTACTAATCTCCTCGCCAGAATAGATAAACCTATGAATTGCTCTCATAGAGTTAACAAGCTTTTGTCCCCAAAAGTTTTCAAAGTTCATCCTGCATTCCCATACAGCATCATTCATTACCTCGCCGGTACCTGTCTGATACAGGATAAGAAAGTTTTTTATATCCTGGTAAATGTCTGCCATATTCTCTGAAATGGCCGATACCACCGGTCCTTCCGAATCATTTAATTTTTCATCAAATACTTCGAGGTAATCGTCTGCAGTACCGAACTTATCTTTAAAGGTCTCATGAATCCTGATCCAGTCTGATTCTGTAACAAACTTCTCATTACCATCTTCAAAAAATGGATTAAATTTTGGTAAAAGAGAAGCCTTCAGGTACATCAAAGGCAAAATACGTTGCATAATCTTCAGCAGCTCATCGCCTTTAAGCTCTGAGGCATGTTCGGCATATTTACAGAATTCATTTGCAACAGCCACAAATTCAACAACATTCCTTGAATAAACCGGATCGGTGTTGCTATCCATAATTTAAAATTTAAGGTGGTACAAAATTAGACAATTACAGATAGGATTGCTTACCCTCACCGATTTTTTATAAGGAATGAAATATATCTCTGTTTTCAACTCTGATTTTATTGCATATTTGTAAATTGCATTTAAGACAATTTTATATATCTTATATTGAGTATTTGGAATCATGTATCAATGTCCTTTTAGTTAAGGAAAATTATGACCAAACATGGAAGGAGTGTTCTATTTCTACATCTTAACCACACTCTACAATCTCCCTGTTTTTACCCCCCAACCCCCCAAGGGGGGATTTAAGAACAGGTTGATATAGAAC
>JBAXXU010000085.1:0-18689 GCA_037127735.1 Bacteroidota bacterium | reverse complement strand
GTCGGCTACCGATTTAGCACGTTTCTGGGAAAGTTCCCTGTTCATTGCAGCGCTTCCAATATTATCGGTGTTCCCTTCAATACGTACTTTCATACCGGCAAACTCTACTGCCAGTTGTCCAAGCTGATTTTCGATTTTGTCCTTCATGTCAGGAGTAAGCGCCCATGAACCGGTTACAAAATTTATAATAATTGGTTTAATGGCAACTGCAGGAGTTTTTGCATCAGCAGCTGTAGCGGCTTCAAACTGGATCTGTCCTTCTGCCGCGTGAGCATCACCTTGTAAATCATTAATAGTTTGGATAATACCCGGATAGGAAGCTTCGGCCCAGGGAACAATATTAGTTAAGGTGTTA
Organism: Bacteroidota bacterium; assembly: GCA_037127735.1. Lineage (GTDB taxonomy): Bacteria > Bacteroidota > Bacteroidia > Bacteroidales > VadinHA17 > LD21. The sequence goes on along the minus strand of JBAXXU010000085.1, from coordinate 18,334 downwards.
CCGTAACCGGTTTTATAAACGCGGGCCATTTTAGTGTAAAGCTGCTGCCCGGTGAGGCCTGTGTAATCAGTACTTAGTCCAAAAAAATTAATATTGTCTCCATAAGTTGCAAAATGGATTTTCTTCATCCCGTCAAGGATAATACTTACATCGTCAGGAACTTCAAATGCTATTTTGTAGGTCTGGGCTGCCTTGGCCATTTTTGCAGCGTCTTTCATTTCTGAATTGGCTACAAGCCATGCCCTGGAAAGTTTAACAAAAAGGTCTTTTTTCTTTTCCAGAACTTCTTTCCTGGCGATGAATCCGTCCATTATTATATTTGGAAGCAAATCGGTACTTGTCAAAACTTTTGCATCTCTCGATTTCAGACATTCTTCATCGTCAGGAGACCAAACTACAGTTGCATCGGCATTTCCGGTAGTAAAAGCGGTTTTGGCAGCAAAAGGATCACCCATAGGTAAAATCTTAACATCCTGTTCGGTAAGGCCTCCGGCTTCAAGGGTAGCATGAAGTAAAGTGTTACTTGGCCATCCAAGAGCACATGCAATTTTTTTCCCTTTAAGGTCGCCGACAGTATTTATTGATTTATCAACGATAAAAACATCAGCCCCGCGTGAATCATCAATTTTTAAAAACTGGACAACCGACATTTTGGCAAGGTCGCTGGTGCGATCCATTCCGATAGGTGAAATATCAGTGGTAGTAAAAATAAAATCAAGATCCCCGTTTTTCAAAGCATCATTGAGCTTTTGCATATCATCCATCCTGATAGCCTCGAAACTGACACCAAACTCTTTGTACATTCTCGAGTTTTTATTTGGAGCCGCGCCACCGTTCATGTCGATACCAGGTGCAAAGCCAACGAAGTTGTTAAACCCGCCACGGAGATCAGCCTTATTTCCCTTCGATGCCTTATTCATATATGGATAGCCATAATATACCCCTGCTCCTATTAAACCAATGATAAGGATGAGTACTATCACCTGAAACCCAAAAGTCCATTTCTTTGGAAATCCGGGAATTGATATCCCGGGTTTGTTTTGATAATCAGTTGCCATTTTCTTTATATTAAGTTTAGTTATCTGATATTTAAAATAATAGATCTAAAAAATTTCACCCAAAGGACCGGCTGAATTTTTTTCTTCACGGGTCAGTTTATGGTTTGGATTCGAAATTTTAGCAGGATCAGGAATGTCTATCTGTCCTGCATCCAGCTTGTTTCCAATGGCGAGCAGTTTGTCGTAAGCCTCATCGCTGTCGAAGTTAAAAGCCGTAGTATTCCTTTCCAGATCTTCAAGGTTCTGAGCAGTCATTGCAAGGTCTTCTGAAATCCGTCCTGCAACAAATTCAAGAGCATATTCCAGTTTCCAGTTCTGTCCGCCGGGACCCAGGATTTCTTTCAGAATGGCTGTTGCGCCACGTGATGCGGCAGCCATTTCCCAGTCTTTTTTCATGATGCTTATACTTTCCTCAAAATCCTTTATTTTGTTTTCGAGGAGTGTTGCGCCAATGGCTAACTTACGGTCAAGATTTGCAAAGATGTTTGAACGCGCAGAATACTTTGTTGTCCATTCAATATTTTTTTCGAGAATCGTATTTGTACGGGTACCTGCTGATGTGGCATTGATAAACTGTTGCTGCAGTTCTACATATTCGTCGGTTTCTTTTATTCCTTCTCCTTTTTCGGCAATCATTTTGTCCATCTGTTCTTTAATCTCACCTGCCTTTTTGGTTTGTCGTTGAACTTCAGTCTTCGAATTTTCAGCAACAGTTCGGGTTTCATTCGACATTTGCTCGAAATCGGTGCGAAGTTGTTTTATTTTAGATTTGTGTTTTAAAAACAAATCGTGTGTCTCCCACATTGTTTGTTTTTGCTCATCAAGCTCATCAAAAGGGTTCCAGCGTATTATGGCCTGGTGAAAGGAACGGACAATTCTGCGGAATAGCTTGAAAATAGCAGGCATAAGTACAATAACGAGAATTACCGCCAGTATTGAGGCAATTACAGCAAAAACCTGGCTAAGTGCAACAAAAACTGCCGGAATTATCCACCTGAATATTCCGTAACCTATAGTCCCGATCAGTACCAAACCAATAGCAGCTCCAATTGGCTTTTCTCCTTTGCGCCATTTCCCAAGCGCCTCTTTCCCTTTTTCAACCAGCTTGGCATCATCGAAATATTTCATGATTGGCAGCTGGGTAATTGATTTTGTTTCCGTTTGCATAGCATTTAATTTTTTTTGTTTTTAAGAAAGATTTGATTTTATTCCGGCTTCAATATCAACAATACTTACAATCACCTGTTCTTTTGCATTACGTATGGCGCTTACTTTCCTGTCTATATCAATAAACCTGCTGTCGTATTTCTGGTCGATAGCCAAAAGTTGGTTGCTCAGGGCTAAATCCTGATTTTGGAGTTCCTGAATTTGCCGGGTAAGTTGTTGTATTTTTGTCCTTGTGTCCCTGAGTCCATTGTCAAGGTTTGTTTTTTCATTATCTTTTTCAGTTTGCAATCCTTGTTTTTTTGACACTCCCTTGTTTATTTCAGTTTCGGCAGTTCGTTGTACCAAATCTTTATAAAACATAGAGCTGTCGAGTAATCGTTGAGGAGTCAGCGATTTATCTATTTTTTGTGCAATCCTGAAAACTGTTTTATAAACTTCCGGAGTTGGATTTTGTTTTTCTTCAAAAAGCGATTCAGTAAATTCAAGAAAATCAAAACCAGGCTGGTTATTCTGATTGATCAGATTCTGAAGACGCTGAACGAAGTCATCCACAAGTGATTGATCCTGGCCTCCAACAGGCGGTTGTGTAACTCTATTCGTCATAAAGTCATCCTGAATATTATTGCTTACCGGCTCCGTTTTCTGAATTTGTTTTTCAGTTGTACCGGCTTCTGCATCTCTGAAAAACAGTTGTTTGAAACTAAACCCTTTATCTTTTTCTGGCATTTCCTTTGATTTTTTTTTATTAGTTATTCGTTTCAAAGAATTATTACAAAAATAAGAGTTTTTTGACATGTTGTTTTTTTAAGCCTGAATTAAAATGAGGTAATGTGCAAAATACCTTTATGCAAGGTATCATTAGTGGATACATAAACCCTCAAGCTCTCTCTCCGCGAAGACAAATTGTTCTCCGGGGAGGATTGTTATAAAGGCGATCTGCATTACCTCACTTACAGCATTTGTAGGTGTATTAAATTAAAATTAGTGATTTCTATAGTATAGATATTGAGACGCGAAAGACAAATTTTATATATGCCTGATATTTAGTTATATAAGAATTCAGGGAGAGGGTAATAATAGGTTTTTCGAAATACAAACAGTATCTTTGTATTAAACAACGGCGCCAAAAAAAATAGTATTTAAAGGTGTCCCTAAGAATTTTTTAAGCCGGGATGAAAAAGCAGATTAACATCTTATTATTATCCCTTATTTTAATTGCCACCAACCATTCAGCATTTGGGGTTATAGCGTATCCATACCCGATCGAGATTATTCAGTCGGATGGTACAAAGATTACGATAATTCTTAAAGGAGATGAACATGTTAAATGGGCTCAGACTGTTGATGGATATTCAATCATGCTCAATAGCAAGGGTGTTTATGAATATGCCATGCCCGACTCCAAAAATGATATGGTTCCTTCAGGTATTAAGGTCAGAAACCTGTCTGAGAGAAGTTCTTCAGATAATCAATTTTTAAATAGAACAAATAAAGGTCTTACCTATTCTAAAAGCCAGGTAGGTATAATGAAAAGCATCTCGATGATTAATGTGACGGCTCCGGAGAAAGCATTCCCGACTACAGGTTCCAGAAATCTGGTTTGTATCTTAATCGGGTTTACCGATAAAGCTTTCTCAAAAACGCAATCGGATTTTAATAATCTCTTTAATCAGATAGGATATGGTGTTAACGGCGCCACAGGAAGTGTAAAAGATTATTATTTAGAAAATTCATATAACGAATTGAATCTTTCAGTAACAATAGCAGGTCCTTATATGGCATCTAATACTTTGGCCTATTATGGCGCCAATGATAATAATGGAGATGATGTGAGACCTCGTGAATTGGTAGCCGAAGCAGTTAATTTAGCCGATCCGGATGTAAATTATGCCAATTTCGACAATGACAATAATGGCAGCGTTGATGGAGTGTATGTTATCTATGCCGGTTATGGCGAGGAAGCAGGAGGTGGTTTAAATTGTATCTGGGCCCATGCATGGAGTTTATCAGGTACATTAACTTTGGACGGGAAAAGCATTAGCAAATACTCCTGTTCTCCTGAACTTAGCGGAAATTCAGGTGCAAATATTACAAATATTGGCGTAATCTGTCATGAATTCGGGCATGTGTTAGGTTCCCCGGATTTCTATGATACCGATTATTCAACCGGCGGGCAATATAATGGAACAGGATATTGGGATCTGATGGCAAGCGGCAGTTGGAATAATTCAGGCAAAACACCGGCTCATCATAATGCCTATACAAAAACAGTTGTGTATAGTTGGGCTTCATCTACTGTTCTCAGTTCAGGTTCTCAGATTTCACTTAACAATGCCGCTGAAAATTCAAACAGTTTTTACCGGTATAATACTGCAACAACTAATGAATACTTTTTGATTGAAAACAGGCAAAAATTAAAATTTGATGCCTCTTTACCCGGGCATGGCATGATTATTTATCACGTTGACGGAAATTATATCAGTACAGCAGGTTCAAATATAAATGCAGGCAGTCATCAGGGTATGTATCCTGTTTGCGCCGACGCTACAGGCAACCCGCCCGATATTTATGGAACAATCAATGGAGGAGGATGTCCCTTTCCCGGAACAGGGAGCAAGACCTCTTTTACCGATATAACTACGCCAAATTCATTATCTTGGGCTCTTAATAATACAGCTAAACCTATATCAGGTGTTACAGAAAACAATACTGACAACACGGTTTCTTTTTCTTTTATGGAAGGCGTAACATGCACAATGCCAACAACTCAGGCTTCTGTTTTTATATGCCCGGCCTTAACCGATAATTATATGGCTATAGGCTGGACAAGAGGTACCGGTAATTCGGTTTTGGTTGTTGCCCGGGAAGGAAGCGCAGTAAACGAGATTCCTGCAAACGGAACAGCTTATGCTTACAATTCTGCTTTTGGTAACGGAACACAAATAGGTGCAGGAAATTATGTGGTGTATAATGGAAGTGAAGCTTCTATAAATATAACAGCTCTAAAATCTGGAACTGCATATTACTATGCAATTTACGAATATATTTCAACTTCTAATTGCTACTTAACGCCTGCGTTAACAGCAAATGCTACAACAACAGGAACGCCTCCATATTGTGCAGCCGGTTCTCCTGCAACAAGATATGAATATATCTCCAATGTTGCAATTGGTTCAATAAATCAGGCATCTGGAAGAGGAACTGCCGGGTATCAGGATTTTACTTCACAAAGTACAACTATGCAAATAGGTGTAAATGCGACAGCGACCATTACTGTTGTCTCTCCTTATTCTACAGATCAAATATTAATCTGGATTGATTGGAATAAAGATGGCGATTTTACTGACTTGGGCGAAAATGTCTATTCTTCAATTGGCACTTTTTCAAGCCCTCATACCACCACAAATTTTGCATCTCCTGTTGGGGCAACAATTGGAACAACCCGAATGAGAATCAGATTGCATGATACTGATTATCCAAATGTAACGCCATGTGACGATGCCAGTTATGGCGAAGTGGAAGATTATGCAATAGCTGTTACAGCAGCAGCATGCACACCTCCGGCTTCTCAGGCAACTTCGTTTACATCATCAGCAATTACAAATACCACAATGACTACAGGCTGGACACGTGGAAATGGAAATTCAGTACTGGTTGTTGCCAGAGAAGGAAGTGCTGTAAATGCAGATCCTGTGAGCGGAACAACCTACACTGCTAATTCTGCTTTTGGTAGTGGAACACAAATAGCCACAGGTAACTACGTGGTGTATGAAGGGATAGGAACTTCAGTTAACTTAACCGCATTAACAGGAGGAACATCTTATTATTATGCAGTTTACGAATATAGTACAACGAACACTTGCTACAAAACTCCTGCTTTGACAGGAAATGCAACTACAACTTTGCTAAATCCACCGGCCCCACCTGTTGCAAATCCTGCAACAGATATTCTTCAGACAAGCTTAACTGCCAATTGGAGCAGCTCACTGACGGCAACAGGCTTTCGGCTGGATGTTGCAACAAATAATGCGTTTACGACTTTCGTTACAGGCTATAATGATAAAGATGTTAGTAATGTAACAACATATGGTATTACAGGATTAAGCGCTAACACATCGTACTACTATCGCTTAAGAGCTTATAACACAGGAGGAACAAGTACAAATTCAGGCATCATTACAACCATAACTTTGCCAAATCCACTGTCAGCTCCTGTTGCAAATCCTGCAACAGTTATTACTCAGACAGGTTTTTCTGCCAATTGGAACAGTTCCTCAACGGCAGAAGGCTATCGGCTGGATGTAGCAACAAATAGCGCGTTTACGATTTTCCTTACAGGATATAATGATAAAGATGTTAGTAATGTTACAACATACCGTATTACAGGATTAAGTGCAAACACACAATATTACTATCGCGTAAGAGCTTATAAAACAGGAGGAACAAGTTCAAATTCAGGCATCATTACAACCATAACTTTGCCATATCCACCATCCGCGCCTGTTGCAAATCCTGCAACAGACATTCTTCAGACAAGTTTAACTGCCAACTGGAGCAACTCTCTAACAGCAACAGGCTATCGGGTGGATGTAGCAACAGATAACGCGTTTACGACCCTCGTTACGGACTTTAATGATAAAGATGTTAGTAATGTTACAGCATACTGGATTACAGCATTAAGCGCTAACACACCATATTACTATCGGGTAAGAGCTTATAATACAGGAGGAACAAGTACATATTCCGGCATCATTACAACCATAACTTTACCAGATCCACCGACGGCGCCTGTTGTAAATTCTGCCACAGATATTCTTCAGACAAGTTTAACTGTCAATTGGAACAGTTTGGCAACCGCAACAGGCTATCGGGTGGATGTAGCAACAGATAATACGTTTACTACTTTCGTTACAGGCTATAATGATACAGATGTTAGTAATGTTACAACATACAGTATTACAGCATTAAGCGCTAACACACCATATTACTGTCGCGTAAGAGCTTATAACTCAGGAGGGCCTGGTGCAAATTCTAATGTAATTACTGCAACGACATTACCAAATCCACCTTCTGCGCCTGTGGCAAATTTTGCATCCAATGTTCTTCAAACAAGTTTAACTGCAAACTGGACCAACTCAGCGACAGCAACAGGTTACATGCTGGATGTTGCGACTAACATTGGGTTTACTACTTTCGTTACAGCCTATAACGATAATGATATTAGTAATATTACAACATACAGTGTTACAGGATTAAGCGCTAACACACAATATTACTATCGCGTAAGAGCTTATAACACAGGGGGAACAGGTGGCAGCTCAAATATAATAACAGTATCAACATTAACTAACCCATCTTCTGTTCCTGCCGGGTTGACTGCATCATCCTGTAATGACCTGGTAACGCTTAATTGGAACACAAGCACAGGATCTGACTTTCTCAGATACCGTATTTATGGTGGAACCACAAATAATCCAACAGTAAAAATCGATTCCACGACAAACGGCATTTCACATATTTCGAAATTAATTTCCGGCCTGAAAAGAGGTATTACATATAATTTCCGCGTTACTGCTGTGAATTTTGATGGAGTTGAGAGTAACTTCAGCAATCAATCAAATGCAACAGTAAAAACAGGAGTTATACCAAAAATTAAGGCTAAGTGGGGCGATGTACTAATTTGTTATAATTTAGGCGATTCAATTACAGGTTTCCAATGGTATAAGGATAGTTCCATAATTTCGAATTCCACAAATCAATATTATGTAACTAATAAACAGACTGGTATTTACAAAGTGGAAACCATCGACAAAAATGGATGTGTAAATTCCTCAAATGCAATTTCAACTTCAGGTACAAAATCTCTTTCAGTTTACCCAAATCCGGCATCTGTAAATTTCGCATTAAAATTAAATGAGGTATCTGAGAGCAGAGGCGTTATAAAAATTTTAACTTCTGCCGGGATAAAAGTGATGGAATTCGAGGTTGAAAATATGAATGATGAATTGCTCAAAGAGATACCTGTCAATAACTTAGACGAGGGAATATATATTGTTCAGGTATTACTGGATAATAAAAATTTGTTTTATACAAAAATTATAGTGATAAAGTAAATTTCATAACGAGCAAAGTACTCAGAAAATGAAACTCAGAATAATATATTTCAGACAAGTACTCCTTACAGCCTTAATAGTAATTTATTCTCAACATGAAGTCTTTTCTCAGGATGTGGATAGCAGCGCATTTAAACGACAGGGGATGTTTGTTGGTTTTAGTTTAGCACCATCTCAATCTCAAATTGTAAATGCAATACCCCTGGCTGTCTCTGACCATATTTCCGATAAAAAATATTCTTTTCCCGGATCTGTGGAATTTGGATACTTTTTTTCGAAGTTCTTCGGATTATCATCAGGAATTGGATTTAATTCATACGGTACTCAATTAACGCTTGATACTTATCAAAATAAGTATAATGCCCTTGATTCAGAGAACGAGTCTTATGAACGACGAGTTTCAGGTTCTGGTATTAAAGAGGAACAAAATATTGGTTTTTTAAGTGTACCAATCTGTATTAATATCCGGTTACATTTTAGTAAAACCATCGGTTTCTTTTTACAGCCCGGTGTAACTCTGCTTATCCCATTAAGTAAAAGCTACAAAAGTAGTGGAACCTTCACCTATAAAGGTTATTATTCTTCCTATAATGTCTTGCTTGAGGATATTCCTGCTTATGGTTTCCCGAGCAACGTCAGCAGTGAGTTCGAGGGTAAATTGGAACTAAAACAGTTGAACTTCAATGCCGTTGTCTCTGCCGGATTTGACTTCTTTATTCAGAAAAAAATTCAGATTGCAATCGCGGCCTGTTACGATAAATCACTTTCAGGTATCTCTAAATACTCTTCAACCGATGATTTCCAGCTTTCTTCTGATGTCAATCAGATTAACAGCCTTATGGGAGGAAGCAGTAAAGCTACAGTTCAATCAATGGGTGTTAAAATTATTTTAAGGTATTATCTGAAATAATTATAAGTCTGAGGCAGAATAAGTATTTAAGCGATATAGGTGAAGATATATTCCCGGCAACAAGGGGAGCCAGAACCATTGTAGGAACAGAAGCGGCAGTTTCCCAATTACAGAGGTCTGTGCAAAACAAGCTACTGAAAGGAAGATCAGGATGCTGCAAATAAAGACGATGCGTGTTTTTATATCGCGGATTTTAATAGTTGATGAATAAATCAATATTAGTGTACTAATTTATGCAAAATAAATTGACCTGTATTCCAATAAAACCATTTCGTTTGTTTTCTTTGTATAACTTTGATTTAAGACCAATTTGTTCAAATCAGGTATTTAAGTATTATCTATATATAAAGTAAGAAATATGAGTGACAGCAAAACTTTATCCCCTTCGGGTCCGGGCCTTAAAAGGGTACTTGGGCTCTCATCACTTGTTCTGTATGGGATCATCCTTATTCAGCCTACCGCTCCCATGCCATTATTCGGTGCTGCCGCAGGGTTAGCCAAGGGCCATGTGGTTACAACTATTCTGATAGGAATGTTTGCGATGCTGTTCACTGCTATCAGTTACGGACGAATGGCAAATGCTTATCCCAGTGCCGGATCGGCTTATACTTATGTGAGCAGGGAGATTCACCCGGCACTTGGTTACTTTGTAGGCTGGGGTATGATTTTCGACTATGTAATGAACCCCATAATCTGCGTGATATGGATCAGCAAGGCTTCAATGAATTTAATTCCTGAAATACCCTTCGCGGTTTACGCGATTGCTTTTACCTGTCTGTTCACAGCAATGAACTTACGTGGCATTGAAGCCAGTTCACGAACAAACTCTATCATAGCAACGGCACTGGGTGTGGTAATTATACTTTTTCTTGCGGCAGCTGCCCGGTATCTTTTTTTAAATCCCCCTGCCAGTGCAGCAGAATGGACAAGGCCATTTTATGACCCGAAAACTTTTTCTTTTTCCGCCGTGTCAGCAGGTGCATCGCTTGCAGTACTTACCTATATTGGTTTCGATGGTATTTCAACATTATCGGAAGAGGTTCATAATCCGCGACGGAATATCCTTCTTGCAACCGTTCTTGTCTGTCTGATTACGGGGTTACTTGCATCAATCCAGGTCTATTTTGCGCAGATGGTTTGGCCGGGAACAACTTTCCCTGACCAGGACACTGCATTCTGTTACGTGGCAGGCAAAGCTGGTGGCATATGGCTCTTTCATGTCGTTAACCTTGCTTTACTGGTCGCAACAATTGGCTCAGGTTCTGGCGCTCAGCTCGGAGCCGGTCGTCTTCTCTATGGTATGGGCCGCGATCACGCCATACCCAATAAATTTTTTGCAGCAATTAATCCACGAACACACATTCCTTCCAATAATATTATACTGGTAGGTGTAATAATCCTCTTTGGTATATTCCTGGTAACCTATCCGTTAGGAGCCCAATTGCTGAATTTTGGTGCATTGGTCGCGTTCATGGGTGTTAATGTATCCTCATTTGTTCGATATTTCTTACGCAGTGAACATAAAACCTTCACCCATTTTATAGTTCCTGTTCTTGGATTTTCAGTCTGCCTCTATCTTTGGTTCAGCCTTGGAATTAAAGCTAAAATTGTAGGTATATCGTGGCTTTCTGTCGGTCTTCTTTATGGAGCATACCGGACATCGTGGTTTCGTAAACCGCTTCAGTTTGTACGTATTGAAAACAATGACGAGCCTGAAGGAAATGACACTTCTGATAATCCTCCCCTAAATTGAGATCCGTCTCACTTAAAATATCAGGTGACAATTAATTCCGTCTTTGAAAATCTGCTTTAAGACATACTTTATTAAAATGTCATAATAAAGGTGGCTCCTTCCTTCCGGGAGGGACTCACTTCGAGTCGGGCATGATGCACCATCATTATCTGCTGTGAAAGGCTCAAACCGATCCCCGAGTTATTGGTTTTGGTAGAATAAAAGGGAAGAAAGATCCGTTCAAGTACTTCATCGCTTATACCTGTGCCATTATCAGAAATAGATATCTGTACCTGCCCTGATTCATTTTTCAAAGCGACTATTGACAGCCCAGGGTCTGAGGTTTCCTGCATTGCTTCCAGCGCATTCTGAATAAGGTTAATGATTACCTGTTCAATCAGTTCCAGGTCAGCCATAACAAAAAGGCCTGGTGGAATAATTTGTTTTTCGAAATGAACCCCTGTTTCAGTAAACTTAGAGTGGTAAAGTATAGTAATCCGCTCGAAAAGCTCCTGAAGAAGTATCTTCCTGATATTTGGCTTAGGAATATGTGTCAGGCTTTTAGTGGCCTTCACAAAATTAATCAGTCCCTGTGTGCGCGATTCAATTATTTTTAAGCTGTGATGAATATCTTCGGTTGATTCCTCTCCGATTTTTTCCGGTTTCAGAACTGCGCCCGATTCATCCTCAAGCATTTGAGCAGTCATACCTGCAAGGTTGGTAATAGGTATGGCTGAATTCACTATCTCGTGCGATATAATATTAACCAGTTTCTGCCATGTAATGATCTCCTTGAGTACCAGTTCATCTTTTTGTCGTTCTATCTCGTCTTTTTGGGCTTTCAACTCTATATTTTGCAAGTCAAGTTCATTGTTCTTCCTGTTCAATTCCTCCTCAAAATGAAAATTAAGCCTTCGCAGGTAATAAATACTCGCGTTAATAAACAGGAAAAGCCCAATATGAGCGATTTTGTAAAAAGGATAGAAAGTATTTATCCTGTCCACAATTAGAAAGCTGGTTGACCCAAATTCAACCATTATCTTGTCAATGAATATAGCCAGAATGAAATAATATGCCAGAGAGAACCAATAAAGAAATTTTTCCTTGTCGGGGTGTAACAACAATTGCGGTATTATTGATACACATATCACAACGTAAGGATAATAGGTATAACTTTCCTCTTCCACATATCCTATCAATGTCGGGCCGAGCAGGAAAACAATTGGAGGCAAATAGATAAGAGAGTGCTTACTAAGTCGCGTAAAACCAAATCGTGCAAGTACCAGGTTCAAAGAGTTGACGATTAGAAGAATTGCTACCCGCAGCGTTCCAAAATATATTGTGTCGTTGGTAAGCAGTAGGGTAACAACAGTGAATATCAGCAATAAAAACATTGAGATGAACATTACAAAATTGAGCTGGTTACTGAGAACAATTGTCCTCTCACTCAACTGCCTGTTTTCTTTGGTTGTTCCGAGGTTAGAAATATAGTTCCAGATATTTTGCATAGGTCTGTTTCTTTAAATATTTAACGTCAATCGTTCATAGCCAAAATATTGTTTTATACCGTTAAAAATTGCAATGTTATCAGTTTTCCATTCCGAAACGTGCAATCTTCCGGTACAGGGTACTCCGTGCTATACCTATTTCCTCTGCCGCTTTTGAAAGGTTGCCGTTATGTTTTGTCAATGCACTGCTTATGGCTATTTTTTCAAAATCTTCAACACGAATCACCGGTTCAGGAATTTGCTGAGCAGTCCTGGATTTTATTTTGAGAATAAAGTCTTCCGGCATCAGTGTTTCGCTTTTGCAAAGAATAACCGCCCTTTCGATGGCATGTGCAAGTTCCCTGATGTTCCCGGGCCAGTGATATTCTTTCAGTTTCTGTAATGTAACTTCCTTCAATTTTACTATTTGTTTGCCATATTGCTCCGAAAAAAGTTTCATGTAATAATCCGCGATAAGACTGATATCTTCTCTTCTTTCTCTTAATGGGGGGAGTATTATCTCAACCGTGTTAATGCGATAAAGCAGATCCTGCCTGAATTCGAACGAATCGGCCATCTCGTACAATGGCATATTGGTGGCTGTAATAAGCCTGACATTTACAGGGATAGAATGATTGCTGCCTATCCTTACTACTTCCCTGTTCTGAATTGCAGTAAGCAATTTTGCCTGCAAGGGAAGGCTAAGATTTCCTATTTCATCAAGGAATAGCGTTCCGCCTGAAGCCGTCTCAAACCTTCCTGTCCTCTCTTCCCTGGCATCGGTAAAAGCTCCCCGCGTATGACCAAATAATTCAGATTCAAAAAGAGTTTCAGGAATAGAACCCAGATCAACATGTACAAATGCTTTCGCTCCTCTTGATGATTCATTATGCAAAGCCCAGGCTGCCAGTTCTTTGCCTGTTCCATTTTCCCCCAGTATCAATACGTTGGCATCTGTCGGAGCAACTGTTTTAATGGTTTCCAGTATTTGCGCCATAATTGGAGACCCGGTTATAATTTCAGGGTATTTTATCTTCCGGGAATTATTTCCCCCGACATGGTTACTTTTAATTTTTTTGACATCCCTTTGTTCACGACTAAGCGAAACTACATTCTGAACAGAAGCAATAAGCTGTTCTCTATTCCATGGCTTAATAATGAAATCGAGAGCGCCCTTTTTCATTGCCTGAACAGCCAGATTGATTTCACCATAAGCTGTGGTTGTTAATACGCGGGCATCAGGATCAATCTTAAGTATTTTCCCAAGCCATTCCAGCCCCTCTTTCCCGGAGGTAATGCCGCGGGTAAAATTCATGTCGAGAAGAATCGCATCATATTTGCACGACTTAAGGTATTGGGGTATTAAACCGGGACGATCGAGAGTATCAACTTTATCAAAAAGGCTTCTTAATACAAGTTTCGCTGTATATAAAACATCATTATCATCGTCAACGACCAAAATGTTACCAGAACTATCTGATTTCATTAAAGATATATAAATGACTATTATTTATTAATACACATATGCCGGTGAAGATAATAAATGTAGCGTTCTGAATCAATGCATTGTAGCAAAACGCTACACTTTTAATTCAACTTTAATTCACTTTTCATTCTATGTAGCTGATTATCTTATTTTTATGAAGATTGGCCCGATTATTGGATTTCCTCCTCTATAATCAAATTAACTTGATTCGGCTTCAACAAACCTGACCTTAATCAGAATATTAAAAATAAACAAATTGCAATCGCCATGAATTCAACAAAAAGTTTCAGAGTCATTCTCATCAATTTTTTTCTAATGTATGGTATTAATCTTATTGCTCAACCCGGATTAAATATTTATACCGACCTGGGCATGAATAATACATCTCAGGGGCTTATTATCAAATCGTCAGCCATGGGGTGCTATAAGTTTGATAAGAATCTTGTGGAAGCAGGATATCAGGTTGACCTTATGAATGGTAACAAAAATGTTTTTTCGGGATATACCATTAGCGGTTCAAAGTATCTGGTGATTAAAGATATAGTACTGGAGCTGAAAGGATTCTTTACCCGGTCGCGCCCTTCTGATATTTTGCAGGAAACCGATTGGGGCGGATTACTGAAGATGAGACATAAACATTTTGAGATGGCAATTGGCACAAATTTCAGGACCTACAATTTTAGTCAGCAAGCTGTTTTGGACTTTAAAATTGATAACAGCACTACAAAAATTCATGAGATCTATAATCTGATGTATTCATTCAGCTATTACCTTAAACCAACCGACGACAAGTGGAATGTTGGATTGTCTGTTACAAATATCGACCATTTTATTATAAATCAGGAAACTAACCCGATGTTCAATTTGAATTGTTTATATAAATTACGCTCTTCTGTATGTCTGTATGCACAGGCCTGGTACAAGATTGCCGGTGCTTCTAATTTGGAGGTAAATCATTTTGGTTTTTTCGTAAGAACAGGAATTATATGGAACTTCAATTGATTAAAAGATCCTCGCTATTATTAGCGATATCTTTAACATTTGCTGCGTGTTCGAAAGATGGCAATACTGCAGAATCGGTAAATCAAAGGTTTATTCAATCAATGGATTGGAATAGCAATCATGCTTACCGCGAAATCGTTGTCCCGTCTGATGACTATTCTATACTATCCATGGCTGATATTCATGTAGGGGGTACAAAAAATCTGGATAGTTTCTTCAACATTGCAAAAACAACAAATCCTGCAGCTGTTGTGATGGTTGGCGATCTGACTACCGGTGACCAAAAAGATTACACCGTGTTTGAAAAGCACCTGCCCCTTCAGGATTCGATGCAATTATTTTTCATAACAGGCAATCATGACCTGCATTTCAATGGCTGGGAAGAATTCTATGGCACGCTTGGATCTTCCAGTTATCTATTTACAATAAAAACGCCCGGCGCCACAGACCTTTTTATCTGTTTAGATACCGGAGGCGGCACTTTAGGTGATATGCAACTGAAGTGGTTAATCAACATATTGGAAAATGTACGTCCGGGTTATCGTCATTGTATAGTATTCACTCATAATAATTTTTTTCGCTCCAGACATACAGACAGTACTAACCTGTTAGTTGAAGAATTGTATGTTTTGTTAGACCTATTCACTGAACATCATGTAGATATGGTGGTTACAGGACATGACCATGAGCAGGATGCAGAAGTATTTGGAATAACCACCTATATAGTTATGGATGCTCTGAAAGATGGACTAAGTAACGCGGGTTATTTTCAGATAAGTGTGAAAAACGGCAATATTGGGTATGAGTTTGAAAATTTATAAAAGTTAAAAGGAGTGGTTATAGCCGAATAAGTTGAAGGGTGACCGAAGGGATGATGTTTTCATAAATTTACAAAGTAAAAGTATATGTATATTTCAGTAATATAGATCTGTTACTATACAATGGCAGTCTCGGATTCCCAATATCCCTGTAAGTATTTCTGCCCTCATTTAATACTACATAGAAATCATTCCCTTCGTGCGGGTTATAACGGAACCTGAAGTTGGTAATAACCGCGTTTTCAGCGGTATTATATTGTATGAAAGCGCTGATTGACGTTTTAGTTGTGAACATAACCAGAGCTTTAAACCCGGCAACTCCTCCATTAAATGACTGATTGCGACTGTTAAAAGTCAGGAAGTTATGTTCATATTCCAAACCCAGTTGTAAGCTTGAACCAACGTTCCATAAAGGTTCTATTCCGAAAGTAAAACGGTTCCCATCATAGAATGACCCGGCAAACAAGTCAAGCCCAAGAACAAACTTGTTCGTTTCAGGTGAATTCAGATGAGTTTCAAACTGATTGTATCCGTATTGGCCTGAAGGTACATGAGCGTTCTTAGAAAAACTGAACGTATCAGCCACATTTTCATATATATGGCTCAATGAAAACATACCACTATAGCCTGATTTGAAACTTAAATCATACATAATTCCGGTTTGGAATGATTGGGCAGAATTATCAGTATTATCAAAATAGCTTATAGCATTAATCCCGATCTGATGACTCTGAAGCGGTGAAGCCTCCCTCGGAATCCAGCCATATCCCAAACCTCCATAATAATGCGTATAATTATTACGCGTCTGGAATCCGATTTTAGGATCAAAATCTTTCCCGCTTCTCGAAAAGGTGAAATCATAGTTTAATCCTTTCTGATTAAACCTGTTCCAGTTTATATATATTCTGGTAGGATCAAGAGAGAACATTTTGTTCTGAGAAGATTTGTCCATAACCTGGGCCAATTTAACGTTCAGATAATCATTCTCCAACATTTTGAAAATTCCATCCATACCATAAGCGGTATTATATGAACCGTCTGTTCCGATACGTGAAGTAACAATTCCACCTACATAACTGCTTTCATTAATCACCTGTCTCCTTAAGCGGAAAATGCCAAAATTTTCTGATGTAAGCGCATTTGTTTCGCCAACTTTCTGGTTAATTGCATGTGTCTGCATATCGAGAAAACCTATATCCCATTTCCCTGCCATACCCGTAATTCGTGCACCTCCGTAAATGGGGACCTGTTCCCCCTCATGAAGACCTATACGCCGGCTGTAAAAGAGGCTGCTCCCGGGTTCAAAATCGAATGTAAATACACTTGACCGTTCCTGGAAAAATGTTCTCTTTTCAGGAAAAAACAGGGAGAATCTTGTAAGATTTATCATCTCATCATCTGCTTCAACCTGAGCAAAATTGGTGTTAATTGTGAGATCGAGTGTTAAATTATTGGTAAGTCCATATTTTACGTCAAGCCCGGCATTTATTTTGGGGCTTTTATCAAGGTCATAACCGGTTTCTGTTTCATTTAGAACATTATCAAACTGAGTACCACCGATGGCATAAGGAGCAATATAAAAGGGCTTTTTGGATTTAAGCCCCTCCAAGACGACCTCCTGCGCTTTTGATGGTCTGTAAGCGCTTGATTGACCCCAGTTTGGAGGGATTGCCGGAAAAACATCAACTTCATTCTTATGAGCGATTTTACGTACACATATAAAGCCCATTACTATCTTGCCATCATTTTCTTTAAACCGCATACTTGAAAGCGGAATTCGAAATTCTGCAAACCAGCCCTGTTCATTTCTTGTTGTTTTTACATCCCAGAAAGTGTTCCAGCTCATATTAAACGGGCCCTGAGTTGGATCATCCATACCCATAGCATCCTTCGAAATTGTGAAATCACTTCTCAAAGCAGTGGGTGTAGTTGCAAAGCCAAGTCCATTCTCCTTGTCATTAAATGAATCGAATATCAGCATTAACTCTTCGCTGGAAACCTCAGATTCATCGCGCTTTTTTGATGAAACAAGCATGTCAGACGCATTTGAATCGAAAAGTCTTGCACCTATATATATGTATGAATTGTCATAGCATATCATAACCTCACTTTTTTCTGAAGGCTGATTGCCAAAAGTCGGGGTATGCATTACCATTGTAAGCGGCTTGATTTTCTGCCAGCAGGCATCATCAACAGTTCCATCGAATTTAAAATCACCCTGAATTACCGGAATTGTAATTCTTTCCTGCGCCTTCCCATTCATGAAGATTAATATAACGACCACAAATAGTATGTATTTCTTAACCATTGGAGATTTCATAATTTACTCTTTAAAAATTATTGCCAAATATTAAAGTCCAAAAAACATGTTTTCTGCTATCTTAAACAGACAAATTCAGGCTAAGTTTTATTCCCTTTTATTTCAATAGCTAAATCACTACTGTCCGGTTAAATATTAAAAAAACTACTGAAACCCTTTATTTTATTACGTCCCTACAGGACGTCATAATTCATGGGGTGACTTTCATTTCTAATCGGGTAGGAAGCGGCTCACGCCGCTG
>JBAXXU010000084.1:0-18754 GCA_037127735.1 Bacteroidota bacterium | reverse complement strand
ATTGATTATCAAAAATTTCAAAGAACATTTTTATATTTTAACGAGACACTAGTGAAACGAATCCTGAATTTCAGAAAAATATTTTTCCTTTGTACAACATTTGCGCCTGATAAATGTTTAGTTTACAGATGAAGATTTTTTTTATTCATACCATGTAATTTTACTTCTCCCTTTCACGTGTATAAGTGTTAAATTTTCGATAAATTAATGCGATGGTTTTATTGCAACAACAAAGGTTTCTCTCACAGATGAGCATACAACATTTAAATCTATATATTATGAAAACAATTAAATTATTTCTGACCATTGTATTGTTGATGTCAATTGGAGCAAATGCTTCATCTCAGACAGGAACCAAAGATTCCGGTAAACAAAAAACTGAATCATTTAAAGTATGGGGTAATTGCGGAATGTGCAAAGACCGTATAGAAAAAGCAGTTAAGGAAGAAGGTGCAACAAGCGCATCATGGGATATAAAAACCAAAATGGTTACTGTTTCATTTGATCCTTCAAAAACAAGTGTTGACGCACTCGATAAAAAACTTGCATCAGTAGGGCATGACACAGAAAAGTATAAAGCCGACGATAAAGTATATAATGCTTTACCTGCCTGCTGCAAGTATGAAAGAAACAAATAATCAGTAACTTTCATCCCGGGTCTGTTTCTATATAAGATTCTGACCCGGTTAATCTTTATTCTTTATGTTCAACCGACTTGTAAAGTACTTTCTTGAAAACAGGTTAATTACATTCATCTTACTTATAGCTTTTGTTGTAATGGGCCTGGTAACTATGCCGTTTAATCTGAAATCGGGATTATTACCAAGAAATCCTGTGCCGGTTGATGCAATTCCCGATATCGGAGAAAATCAGCAGATTGTGGCTACCGAATGGATGGGCCGTTCTCCTAAAGATATTCAGGATCAGATAAGCTATCCTTTGACCACAGCATTACTAGGTATTCCCGGAGTTCATACTATCAGGAGTACCTCCATGTTCGGAATGTCGTTCATCTACATTATTTTTAAAGATAATATTGAGTTTTACTGGAGCAGATCAAGAATCCTTGAAAAGCTTAACTCTCTCCCATCAGGTACCTTGCCTGCCGGTGTGCAACCTACACTTGGTCCTGACGCGACAGCGCTGGGGCAGATATTCTGGTACACTCTCGAGGGCCGCGACCCTAAAACAGGAAAACCAAATGGTGGCTGGGATCCCGGCGAACTGAAAACCATCCAGGATTTTTATGTAAAATATAGTCTTTCATCAGCTGAAGGTGTTTCTGAAGTAGCATCTGTTGGCGGATTTGTTAAAGAGTATCAGGTTGACCTTAACCCTAATGCTCTTAAAGCTTACAATGTATCGGTGATGGATGTGATGAGAGCTGTGAAAAACAGCAATCTTGACATCGGCGCTGAAACAATTGAGTTGAATAATGTTGAGTATATTATTCGGGGGTTAGGCTATATTAAAAGTCTTAATGATCTTGAGGTTTCCGTGGTTTCTGTCCGGAATAACGTCCCTGTCAGGATCAAAGATGTAGCAAATGTTACTTTTGGTCCGGCTACACGTAGGGGTGGACTTGATAAATCGGGTTCTGAGGCAGTAGGAGCAGTAGTTGTGGCCCGGTATGGCTCAAACCCAATGGAAGTAATTAAAAACATAAAAGTTAAGATAAAAGAAATTGAAGCAGGATTACCACAAAAAACGTTACCCGATGGCACTGTTTCAAAGGTAACAGTGGTCCCCTTTTATGACAGAACAGGATTGATCAAAGAAACAATAGGAACACTTGAAGCTGCTCTGTCGCACGAAATTCTGATAAGTATTATCGTGATCATTATCCTGGTAATGAACCTCAGGGCTTCTCTTATTGTCGCCGGTTTACTGCCAATAGGTGTATTAATGACATTTATTCTTATGCGTTTTTTCGGGATAGATGCCAATATTGTAGCATTGTCGGGTATTGCAATCGCAATTGGTGTGATGGTTGATATAGGCATAGTAGATGTTGAAAATATTCTCAGACACCTTGAGATGGCTGAGAACAAAGGTAAACGGGGTAAGAAACTTATGACTGTAATTTACCATGCAACAACAGAAGTCAGAGCTGCAGTAGTAACATCCATCGCGACCACAATCGTAAGTTTTCTCCCGGTATTTGCGATGCAGGCTTCAGAAGGTAAATTGTTTCGTCCGCTTGCTTTCACAAAAACATTTGCACTTCTTTCCGCATTCATTCTCGGAATAGTGGTACTTCCAACATTGGTACATATTTTCTTTAATATCTCTTTTGATAAGAAAAAAATAAAGAGTGGCTGGAATGGTTGCCTGATTGCCGCAGGCCTGTTTTTTGTAATTTTCTGGCATATATGGCCCGCTCTGGCATTAACTGCTGTTGGAATAAATAACCTTTTTGATTCCGCATGGACTGAAAAACGTAAAGAATTTCCAAATTACATTAATATTGGAATCACGGTATTTGTGGCCACATATTATCTGTCGGTTGAATGGCTTCCTTTGGGAGCACATAACTCAACCCTCTCCAATTTCCTTTTTGTTTCAGCTATTGTGGCATTGATCCTCCTGGCTTTGATGTCGCTTGTACATTTTTATGAAAATATACTTCGATGGGCATTATTGAATAAGTGGAAGTTTCTGATTATACCTGCATTTACCCTGATTTTTGGTCTGCTTATGTGGCAGGGCTTTGACAAAATTTTTGGACTAGTTGCCTCAGGTGCTGAAAAAACAGGTTGGAGGAGTTTTCGCCGGTCAGCTATCTGGCAGGCCGGTGTAAAAATATTTCCCGGAACAGGCAAAGAGTTTATGCCATCGCTTAATGAGGGTTCATTTTTACTTATGCCAACAAGTATGCCGCACTCAGGTATCGAAAAAAACCTTGATTATATTAAAACCATCGATAAACGTCTTTCGGCAATACCTGAAGTAGAGGTAGCTGTCGGTAAATGGGGCCGCGTCAATTCAGCGCTTGACCCGGCTCCTATCCAGATGTTTGAAAATACTATCAATTATCGTTCCGAATATATCCTCGATGAAAACGGACACAGGATGCAATTTAAGGTTGACAAGAAAGGAAATTATATTCTAAAAGGTAATTCAACTTATAATCCAAATATTGAGACATTCAGGGTCATTCCTTCTGATAGTTTGATTGCTGATAGTAAGGGAAAATATTTTCGTCAGTGGCGGCTTCAGATCAAAAAACCGATAGATATATGGAATGAAATAGTAAAAGTTACCGATATTCCGGGGCTTACTTCTGCGCCTAAGTTGCAACCTATCGAAACGAGGCTTATAATGCTTTCGACAGGTATGCGCGCACCGATGGGATTAAAAGTATATGGTCCGGATCTTAATTCCATTGAACAGGCAGGGATGATTTTTGAGAAAGCATTAAAAGAGGTGCCTTCAGTTAAGTCCACTTCAGTTTTTTACGACCGTACCGTGGGTGCGCCCTACCTCGAAATTAAGCTAAACCGCGAATCAATGGCACGCTATGGAATGACAGTCAGCGATGTACAGGAGATATTACAGGTTGCGGTCGGGGGAATGACGCTCTCAACATCTGTTGAAGGCAGAGAACGGTTCCCGATAAGGGTAAGGTATGCCCGCGAATTACGCGACAATCCCGAAGACATAAAACGTATCCTCGTCCCGGCACTGAATGGTGTACAGATTCCATTAGGAGAGATTGCAGATATTGAATATACACGCGATGCCCAGATGATCAGAAGCGAAAACACTTTCCTTGTAGGTTATGTCATTTTTGATAAAACAGAAGGAAAATCAGAGGTTGATGTCGTGCAGCAGGCCGAAAAAATACTTAAACAAAAACTGGCATCAGGTACAATTATTTTACCCACCGGGGTTACTTATCAATTTGCAGGGAATTATGAACAACAGGTACGTGCTGCCAAAAGACTTGCAATAGTTGTACCACTAAGCCTGATATTGATTTTGCTATTGTTGTATTTCCAGTTTCGTACTATAACCGCGTCATTTATTCATTTTTCAGGTGTTTTCGTAGCCTTTTCCGGAGGTTTTATTATGCTCTGGCTATATGGACAGGATTGGTTTATGAATTTTTCTGTAGCCGGGATTAACATTCGCGACATGTTCCAGATGCACCCTATTAACCTGAGTGTTGCCGTATGGGTAGGGTTTATTGCCCTTTTTGGAATTGCTACTAATGATGGAGTAATAATGGGTACTTATATTCATCAGGTTTTCGAAGATAAGAAACCGGCTACTATTCATGATGTTCGCGAAGCTGTTATTATGGCCGGGAAAAAGCGTGTTCGTCCTGCAATGATGACTACTGCGGTTGCTGTAATTTCTTTGCTCCCTGTACTTTCATCGACAGGTAAAGGAGCTGATATTATGGTCCCGATGGCCATTCCTGCTTTTGGTGGAATGATAATACAGGTGATGACGATCTTCGTTGTACCGTTTTTTCAGGCTTTGTGGAGGGAAGGAGCTGTCAGTCATAAAATTAAAGTAGCTGTTCAAACTATAAATAATCAATAGGAAAATGAAGACAACAACATATAAAAAATTGCTTATAGTGTTTATTGCTATGGGTAGCTGGCTTGTCACTAACAGTCAGCAGTATCCTGATTCACTTTCTTATTATCTGGAGCTTGCTGCAAAAAATAACCCTACGATACTCCAAAAATACACCGAGTATCAGGCATCTCTGCAAAAAGTACCCCAGGTTGGAAGTTTGTCCGATCCGGAGTTAAGCCTTGGCGTGTTTTTAACTCCTATGGAACTTTTAAGCGGGAATCAGGTAGCAGATATCAGGTTAATGCAAATGTTCCCATGGTTCGGTGTTCTTAAATCAGCAAAGGACGAGATGGGTCTGATGGCAAATGCAAAATTTGATCTTTTCCGCGATGCAAGATTGCAGGTTATTTATGACGTTCAACGTACATGGTTTGAATTGTATAAAGTAAGAAAAGAAATAAATATTTCAGAAAAGAATATTGAAATACTGAAAACAATAGAAAACCTTGCATTAGTAAGTTTCAGGACAGCATCATCAATGCAGCAGATATCAACGGGCTCAGCTTCAGGTAATACAAGACTGACAGATATATACAGGATACAGATTGAAGCAGGGGATCTTGAAAACGATATTGCACTTATGCAAAACCGGCAAAATACAATTATTGCTCAATTTAACAGCTATCTGAACAGGTCGCTTGCATCACCCGTTTTCACAATCGAAAATTTAGCTCCTGATTCACTAGGATTATCACTGGTTGCTGTATCAGATAGTATGCTGGCCAATAACCCGATGCTTGGTATGCTGAAATATGAAGAGTTGTCTGTCGCGGCGCGAAAAAAGATGGTTTCGCGTATGAGTTACCCAATGATAGGTGCGGGGCTAAATTACTCGCTTATTAATAAAAACGAAATGTCAACTTCATCAATGAATGGCCGGGATATGATTATGCCTATGGTTACTGTTACTTTACCAATTTACAGGAAAAAATATAAAGCAATGCAGGATGAAGCCGAACTCCTGAAGAGAGCTTCATCTCAAAATTATCAGTCATTGTCAAATTCATTGCAGACGGAGTATTACCAGGCAGTGCAATTGTTTAGGGATGCGCAACGACGGGTGAAACTTTATGATAATCAGTATCAACTGGCTTCAAAATCTCTCGATCTTATGTTGAAAAGCTTTACTGTTTCATCTTCAGGACTTACAGATGTTCTGCGTATCAGGCAGCAAACGCTCGACTATGAGCTCAAACAGGTCGAAGCAGTTGCTGATTTCAATACAGCTATTGCCTGGTTAATAAGATTAGGGGATTTGGAAATAAATTGAATTATGAAACAAAAAATATTTTTTATCAGTAGTTCTTTGGTTATTGGTTTTTTTATCGGTTGGCTCTTCTTTCATTCTTCACGAAAAAGTGAAGTAATACCAACACAGCCAACTGATACTGTCAAAAGTACAATATGGACATGCGCAATGCATCCTCAGATAAGAATGCAAGAGCCGGGAAAATGTCCTTTATGCGGAATGGATTTAATACCACTTTCTCAAAGTGAAACTTCTTCCGTTGATCCTGATGCAGTTCATCTGAGCAAGGAGGCTGCTCAGTTAGCAAATGTTCTTACTTCACAGGTTTCAAAACAAACAGTTATTAAGGAGGTTCGTTTGTATGGAAAAGTACAGGCTGATGAAAGGTTGCTGCAGAGTCAGGTCGCGCATGTTCCCGGGCGTATTGAACGGTTAACAGTAAATTTCACTGGTGAACCGGTGATTAAAGGAGAGGTTCTGGCACAAATTTATTCACCAGAACTTATAACAGCGCAGCAGGAGTTGCTCGAGGCTGCAAAAACCAAAGAATCGCAACGTGCTGTTTACGAAGCAGCAAAAGAAAAGCTTCGCCAATGGAAATTGACTGATATTCAGATTGCAGCAATTGAAGCTTCCGAAAGTATCCTTAACAATTTTGAAGTTTTATCAAACACGACCGGGACTGTTACTTCCCGATGGGTAAATACCGGCGATTATGTTTCGCAAGGCGCTGTTCTATTCGATATTGCTGACCTTTCCAAAGTTTGGGTAATGTTCGATGCATACGAAAGTGATCTTCAGTTTTTACATGTAGGTGAGAAGATCGCATTTTCACTCCAGTCTATTCCCGGAGTCAACTTTACAGGGATTATAAAATTCATTGATCCTGTTATCGATCCTGTTACCAGGGTTGCAAAAGTGAGGGTTGAAACAGGTAATCAATCCGGTAAGCTTAAACCTGAAATGTTTGCTACTGGAATAGTATCTTCAACTCTCAACGAATACCGTGACAATTTTGTTATTCCTGTAACGGCAGTTTTGTGGACAGGAAAACGGTCAGTTGTATATGTCAAACAAACCGGAACGGATGAACCCATTTTTAAAATGCGTGAAATTGAACTTGGTCCAATGCTGGGTGAAAGCTATGTTGTAATGAAAGGATTGTCTGAAGGGGAAGAGATTGTCACAAATGGAACATTCAGTATTGATGCAGCGGCACAACTTGAAGGAAAACCAAGCATGATGAATAAGCCTTAGAATGAAAGACTGAACTCAGAATATTCAGGATTCCAATTTTAACCAGATGCAAAATATTTACTCATAAATAACTCCCTGTTATGCACAGTAATGAAGTCTTGACTAAAGATGAGTTAAACAAATACAGCAGGCAGATACGCCTGGCTGAAGTAGGAAAGGAAGGACAGAAAAAATTAAAAGGGACTTCGGTTCTGGTTATTGGCGCCGGAGCGCTGGGCTGCCCTGTACTTCAATATCTGGCAGCTGCCGGCATAGGAGTCCTTGGAATCGTAGATAATGACTGGCTCGATGAAACTAACCTGCACAGGCAAGTATTATACAATGTAAAAGATATTGGTAAACCCAAGCCACTTGCAGCCAAAGAAAAGCTTAAACTACTTAATCCTGAGGTAAAATATAAAGTGTATTTCATGCGGCTTGATAAAGAATCAGCGCTAAGAATAATTCGCGATTATGATATAATAGTTGATTGCACTGATAACTTTGGTACCCGCTATTTGATAAATGACGCTTCGGTAATACTCAATAAACCTGTTGTTTATGGAGCAATCGATAAGTTTTCGGGACAACTTATGGTGCTTAACTACAGAAATGGTCCCACACTCAGGTGCCTTTATCCTGAACCGCCACACCCTCTCGAAGTTCCATCCTGCGCTGAGACAGGGGTTATTGGCTCAATAGCCGGTACCATAGGTTCAATGCAGGCCACTGAGGTGATCAAGATAATTCTGGAAAAGGATGAACCGCTTTCAGGGAAGCTTTTTATTATTGATTCACTGAGCTTTACAACGCAAATCGTCTCTTTTGAAAAAAATCCTGAAAACTCGAAAATCAAAACTTTGGGTGATTATGATGAAATATGTCTTTCAGATAACAATTCAGTTCATGAAATTTCACAGGTTGAACTAAGAAAATTGCTGAAAAAGAAGCCTGAGTTAACTATTATTGATCTGAGGGATGAAGTTGAAAAGAATGATATTGGATTTGATTGCATTTCAATACCTTACTATAAAATAAGTGGAAAACTGCATCTCATTCTTAAGAAAAATACGATTGTCTTCTATTGCAAATACGGGATTCAGAGTATGCATGTCATTAATTATCTTCAGCAGGTACATAAAATGAAAAACCTTTATAGTCTTGTTCTATAAAACTGTCTTGGTGTCTTGGTGTCTTGTAACACCCATCAGTCTGATATGTGTTTTTCAGATGCAAAAATGCATCCGGGTCAGTATAAATGATCCTCCTCAAACAATAATATTTCGCTATCAATAATAAATCTAAGAATTAATTGCTTTGAAAATTGAGAGGTATTAACCAACATTGCAGGATATTTAAAACTGAGCAAATTGGGAACAGCGTCAGAAAAAAAAATAAAGCTCTTTGCTCTTGTTCTTACTCACCATAGATTGTGGGGATCAGTTCTTCTTCCTTATATTATTCAAAAGGAAACTAACAGGAGTTATTACAAATTATCAGAATGTCTCTCCCCTTTTCCCAATGTTGACACACTAAGCACACTTACATCTGAAGAAAGAGAGGTGGTAAAGATTATTAATGATTATACTGACAGAAATCTCTTCAAATTATTTTCAAAAGATAGTACTGTAAAAGAATTTCTTAGAAATGTAACCCCGGAAAAGATTGAAAAATTTATAAGACCTTGTATAGAAAGAAGAATTTATAAATGTTTTACAATCTCAAGAGACGAAAATATTCCGGTTTATTATCAAAAAACAAAAGATGCTGCACTTCATTCAGAGGATCTGCTTCATCTTAGTGGAGATAATGCCATACCTGTATTCAGATTCGCGAGAAATGAAGAACAGAGCACATATAATCTCAGTCTGGAAACAGGAGGCAAACTCATTGATATGCTTAGAAGTTCCATCGATATTCTTTGTATGTCGCCATGCCTGATAAGAGAGGACTACAGGATATTGTTTGTTTCAGATGTTGATGGCTCCAAACTGAAACCCTTTCTGTCAAAGGAAAACATACTGATTCCCAAAAAAACCGAACTAAAATATTTTGGGGGGTTTGTATTGAATGCCGTAAACAATTTTAAAGTGGAAGCTTCCGGTTTTGAGATAATTGAAATCACTCCTGAAACAGAAGCAATTCTTGAACTTGAAACCGGACTGAATGGCAACCCCACAATGATACTAAAATATAATTACAACGGAAATAAAATTTACGCTAATGAGCTCTCAAACTCATTTACAATATTTGAAAAAAAAGGGGATAGTTTCATTTTCAGGAAGTATTACCGCAATTTTACCTGGGAAAAGCAATGTCGCGATACATTAGGAGAACTTGGGTATTTTTCAGATGATGACATTCATTTTTCCACGATTTCTGCAAACAGCAAACAGAAAGATGATTTATATGCAATGTTGGAAACTGTAAATAGTAATTATTCAGAAATTGCTGATTCAGGTTTTGTTCTCATTTCACGACTTGACCTCAATTATAATTTAAGATCGGTTAATATTGAGATGACCAGCCGTATTATAAATGACTGGTTTGACATCAAAGCAATAGTTAAGATCGGCGATTGGAAAATTCCTTTTATCCGTTTCAGAAAAAATATCCTTGAAGGAATCAGGGAATACGAGTTACCCGATGGATCAATTGCTATACTACCGGAAACGTGGTTCGCGAAGTATAAAAATATTTTTGAGTTTGGAAAAAATTCAGAAGATTCCCTGAGGATTCATAAACAGCATTTTTCATTGCTTAACGATACTTTGGATGATGAAGAGCGACCGGGATTCGATAAACTTGAAAAATTGCTGGAACGCGATCAGATACCTGTTCTCCATCCACCTGCCGGGCTTAACTGCCTTATGAGGCAATACCAGTCAGATGGTCTCAATTGGTTGAATTTTCTGCAGACTTCAGGATTAGGCGGTTGTCTCGCGGACGATATGGGACTCGGAAAGACTATTCAGACGCTGGCCCTTCTTCAATTCAACAAAGAGAGTAGGATCCCCCAGGTGAATTTTGAACCACAATCCGCTCCGGCTTTATCCGGCTCTCCTGAACCAAGACTTACATCACTTATAATAATGCCGGCATCGCTTATTTATAACTGGGAAAATGAGATAGAAAGATTTGTTCCTGATATGAAGGTCTGCTGCTACAAGGGTAACCAGAGAAAAAAATCCACCTCGTATTTTCATGATTTCGATATAATTCTGTCGAGCTATCACACTATAAGACAGGATATTGACTTGATAAGCTCATTTTCATTTCATTACATCATTCTTGATGAGAGTCAGATTATTAAAAATCCTGGTTCAATGTTATACAAGACTGTGACAAGGCTCAATTCGGAATTTAAGCTTGTCCTCACGGGAACACCCGTCGAGAACTCTCTGACTGATCTCTGGACACAATTGAATTTTGTTAACCCCGGACTGCTTGGCGACCTCTCTTTCTTCCGCAGAGAATTTGCAAAACCTATTGAAAAAATGGGAGATGATGCAAAAGAGGTAAAACTAAGGAAGATTATTCAGCCATTTATTCTCAGACGCACAAAAGAGATGGTAGCGCCTGATCTGCCTCCGGTAACAGAGCAGACCGTTTTCTGCGATATGACCGAGGAACAGTTTAAACTTTATGATGAAGAAAAATCATCAGTCAGGAACAGCATTCTTAAAAACATAGAAACAAACGGCCTTGAGAAATCGGCAATGGTGGTATTGCAGGGGCTGATGAAACTGCGTCAGATATCAAATCATCCAGTGTTGGCTTATGACGATTACGCCTCCGGTTCAGGCAAATTCGAAACTATCATTCAGGATATGGAAAGTGTTGTATCTGAAGGACATAAAATATTAGTATTCTCATCATTTGTCAGGCATCTTGATCTTTATGCTGAAGAATTAAGGAAGAAAAGAATCCTGTTTGCCATGTTAACGGGGGCCAGCATCAACAGGGAAAAAATTGTCAACAGTTTCCAGAATGATCCTGAGAATAAGATTTTTCTCATTTCACTTAAAGCCGGGGGTGTCGGGCTCAACCTTACTGCTGCCGACTATGTTTTTATTCTTGACCCATGGTGGAACCCGGCTTCCGAAATGCAGGCGCTGAGCCGGGCTCACCGGATAGGCCAGGATAAAAGCGTATTCGTTTACAGGTATATTACAAGCAACAGCATTGAAGAAAAGATAGTCAGGCTTCAGGCGAAAAAATCAAAGCTGGCTGACACCTTTATATCGAGTAACAATCCTCTGAAGGACTTAGATATACAACAGATTCTCAACATAATAGGCTAATACTATAACATACGTCTTCAAGAACTAAATAGTATCCAAAGTCGCGTTATGCCTCACTCCCGGGGGTGAACACACTATGAAAGCGCCACTGGATTGGTTAAAACTTCCGGCTTAATACAAAAAGTAGAAAAATGCCATATCCCATTGCCTCTTCTTATCAGGTATTAAGTTCCTGAATTTTTTAGTGAATATATGTCAGATAACGGATTGCGTTGTTAAAAATTTGGTTTAAACTATAATACTAACTTTCAATTTCAAGTATTCGTTTGAAAAAAAATATATTTGTATTTCAATACTTAATTAAAATAAAATGTCATGAATGAAAATATCAATCTTGTAATAGAATTAAAAAAATTATTGATTGCCAATTTTGACGACAATATAAAAGACGTGATATTATTCGGATCAAGAGCTACAGATTCAGCTACAAAATACTCTGATTACGATGTTTTGGTTATATTAAAACGAGATTATGATTGGCGCTATAAAAATGAAATACTACGAGTAGTGTATAAATTGGAATTAGAGAAAGACATTATGATAGATATTCATTTATTATCAACAAATGAAGTGTCGAATACATTAAGAGGAGCTCAACCGGTATATATTAATGCACTAAATAGAGGTTTATACGTATGATAATCAAAGACGACATAAGGCAGGCAATTATTGATTATAGAATTGAACAAGCAAAAGGGTTAATTAAAGAAATTGAAAACCTTATTAATTCTGGCAGTTTACTATTTGCTGTAAACAGAATTTATTATGGAATGTTTTATATGCTGACAGCATTGGCGCTCAAGAATAAATTTGAGACATCAAAGCATCAACAATTATTGGGTTGGTTCAATAAAACATACATTTATGATGAAATAATTGAACGTAAATATGGAGAATATATCAGAAAGGCTTATAAAAACAGGATTAGTGGCGATTATGATACATTTATAGAATTCAAAAATGATGAAGTATTAGAAATGTTTGAAGAATTGAAAGATTTTATAAATACCATAGACAATTTTATTAATACTGTTGAATAAAAAATATATGCTGAGCGGGCATGAACGGAGTATTACCATTCGCTTCCTCTTCGCTTCGCTCCGGGCTTTGGTTCCGGGTCTGCGTCCCGCAAAGCCGGGTACTTCCGGGTTCATCATACCTTTAATCCGGGATGGGTTGACTTAAGTTTGATTCTGCTGTTAGCCCTCCGGCTTTCGGTTTCCGCTATTCCTGTGATTAAAACAGATACAAGCATAAGGTATTTCACCTACAAGCAATTAGGTGTTTCACCTACAAGAAAAAAGGTGTTTCACCTACAAGTGATTCAATATTAATAATGTAAATTTGGTAGTATCAACTAATCTTCTTCTTAAGAAAGGGATTATCAACATATTATCCTTGTTTGATTTCTCATCTGGTACAAGGATTCTGAACAATTCTTCAACAAAGTACATGATTTCAAAATTGCGCTTGTAATTGAATTTATTTTTTACAATGGATCAATATCTTAAAAATAAAAAGCTTTTTATCATGAAGTTCTTAAATATATTAAAACCCCTGGCACTCACTATTAGTCTGTTACTTTCAGCATCGTTAATCAAAGCACAGAGAACCGCCAGTGTAACCGGTAATTGGAGCAGCACTGCAACATGGGGTGGCCTTTCAGTTCCGTCATCGACAGATGGTGTTTTAATTAACAGCGGTATTGTTGTTACCGTCGATGTGAATGCGACCTGCTATTCATTAACCTTTGCAACGAATACGAGTACAGTTTCCACGGCAGGGCTTGTGGTAAATACCGATTTTACATTGACTGTTATCAAGGCGGTCAGTTTTCCGAAGTACGACACAGGGATAAAAAACAACTGTACCTGGAGCATCAGCGGCAGCGGATCATTGAGCTGCGGGACAATGAACATCGGCAGCAACCAGAGTCCGGAAGGCAGTGCCACAACCACTATTACCGTCAATTCCTCCCTTGCCAATATAACCGTAGCTGGTGAACTGAGTGAGTATTCCTACTTCACGGGTTCAGGTTCAAAATCGAATAATGCAACGTTTAACATAAGTGGCGGCACTTTCAATGCCGGGGGCACCATCACTACTAACAACATGAGCTCCTCTACTTCAACAATAAGCCTTACAAACGCCACTTTAAACCTAAGCGCGGCCACTCCGTGGAGCCTTTCGGTCAACGGAACAAGTACGATGACCTTAAACGGAGCGGGAGCAACGGTAAATTATAAAGGAGCCGCCCAAACAGGGCTGGTTAATACCTATAACAATCTTACTCTTTCTGGTTCACTTGCAAAAACATTCAGTACCACACCGACTGTAAATGGTATTCTCTCTTTGGAGGGAACTGCAACTATTGCTGTTACAACCGGGGTAGTTGCCTACGGCCCAAGTGCTACCCTCCAGTACAAGACTACCAACATACGAACTATTACATCAAAAGAATGGATTACCCCATTTGCTGCAACCGGTGGCGTAATTATTTCCAATACCGGAACGATAACCCTGAACGAAGCCAAGGTTGTGAACGCTCCGCTTATCATCAACAGCGGTGCAACATTAAATACTTCTGCAGTAAATAATTATCAGTTGACCTTTGGTGGCAACTTTAGCAATTCCGGAATTTTTACAGCAAATGCTTCACCTGTAACCTTTTCAGGAGCGTCCTCTCAAACCATTTCGGGGTTTACCACAACAGGACTGGTCTCAATGGCTAAAACAGGGAATACGGCAACTTTAACGGGTAATGTAAACGGTGCAGGACTTACTATTAACGGAAGCGGTGGAACGCTTAATCTGGGAACTAACTTAACAAATACTTTCACCGGAAATATAACCCTCACCGCGGGAACATTGAACGGCGGTTCCAGTACTCTTAACGATAATTCTACAAGCACAACAGCATGGGGCGGAACGGGTTCTCTTTTTGTTGCAGGAACAGGAACCGTGAACTTTGGCGGAGTGGCGCAAATGCTGTCCGCTTCGGTAACCAGCTTCAATAACCTAACTTTCTCCAATTCGGGTATAAAAACATTTTCTTCCAATACAGCTATAACAGGAGCATTTACCGTAGCCAGTGGAGTAGTGGCAAATCTGGGTACCGGGTTATCACATACTGCGGGCACACTGATACTTGGACCAGATGGCAAAACCAGTGGTACCTGGGGAGGAACAGGCGGATTATATCTCACAAACCCGGTAACATACATCAACACGACTTACTTTGCGACATCAACCGGGGGGGTGAGTGTTTCGGGTTCAAGCTGTATCGCAGGCAGCTGGAACGGCTCTGCCAGTACTGACTGGAACACCGCAACAAACTGGTGCGATGGAACAATTCCAAACGCTTCAACAAATGTGGTTATTCCATCAGGAGGGAACCAACCAGTTATCGGGGCAGCAGCAGTTTGTAACAGCCTTACCATTAATTCAGGCGCTACCCTTGCCATTACGGAAAGCAATGCCCTGACCGTTAGCGGCAACTGGTTAAATAACGGATCGTTCACGGCAAATTCAAGTACCGTAAATTTTAACGGGACAACACAAACAATTAGCGGAAGCAACACCACTTTTAACAACCTTACCATATCCAATTCCGGAGTAGTGACATTTACTACGATACCCAACCTCAACAGCATTCTTTCTATGGAAGGAACTGCTACAGTTTCGACAAGTCCAACTTATGGCGCCGCTGCTTCCCTTCAATACAATACTGCAACAGCCCGCACCGCGGGCGCTGAATGGCTAACCACTTTCGCAGCAACAGGCGGGGTTATTATTGCCAATACAGGAACAATAACGCTAAATGCAGCCAAAGTTTTTAATGCTTTGGTCCCACTCACCATTAACAATAATGCAACATTGGCAACCGGTAATTTTGAGGTTGACCTTGGCGGTAATTTTGTGAATAGCGGATCATTTTCGGCAGGAAGTTCCCCTATTGTTATCACTAATACCGCCACTCAGAGCATTGGCGGATTTACCACAACGGGACTGGTTTCGATGACCAAAACGGCTGGAACAGCTACGTTCACCGGAAATGTTAACGGAGCCGGTATGACCATCAACGGATCGGGTGGTTCACTGAATCTTGGAACATCCCTTACCCATTCATTTACCGGAAACTGGGCTTTAACCGCCGGTACGGTACTCGGAAATACAAGCACATTGAATATCGGTGGAAACGGCACCGCGGACGGTACATTTACTGTTGGCACGAGTACAGTAAATTATAACGCTTCTTCCATACAAACCGTTGCACCCCTGACATATAACAACCTTTCCCTGTCGGGATCAAACATCAAAACAACAACTGGTGTAACGGTAAATGGTATCCTTTCGATGGAAGGGACTGCCACTGCTTCTGCTGTTCCGACATATGGAGGCGCTGCAACGTTACAATACAAGGGAAGCAATGCCCAGTCAACCGGCCCTGAGTTTCCTGCCACATGGAGTGGAACAGGGGGCATAAAAATTGAAAATGCTAATGGAACAGGTGTAACATTGAATTCAATAACCACTATCAATAATTCATCACTTACTATCGGAGGCAGTGTAAGTAACAGTATTTTCAATGACGGTGGCAAACAGATAACTGCATCAGGAAATACCACACTAAATTTGAATTCAGGTACCTTTAAACTGGGATCAGCAACCGTGGCAACAACATTCCCGGTATTCTCCGGCACCCCAACCATTGCTACCGGAACAACCGTTGAATATGCTTCCACATTTGCCGTTCAGACAGTAAGTGCCCAGACATACAGTAACCTGACGATAAGCGGAACAGGCACCTATAATAAAGTAGCCGGTGGCGATATTACTGTAAATGGCATGCTTACAATAAGCACAAATCCTTCATCGGGTACAATTGGAAGCCTCGATATGAGCACTTCGTATATCCTGAACATGGGTACTTCAGCCACCACTTTGGGGTTAGGCGATGTTACCGGTATCGTGAAACGGACAAACGCTTCTTTTGCAGATAATACTCCATACAGCTTTGGAAACCAATATACTACCGTTACTTTTATCGGTATCTCCGGCGGAACAAGACCCGGGTGGCTAAGTTGTAAAATTGCCATTGGGACCGCACCTGTGTGGAAGGCAACTGCGGCTAATCGCGTTTATTCATTTGCACAAGAGGCTACAGGCACCGATCAGGTTATTACCAATATCCATTACCTCGACACTGAATTACATGGTAGTGAAACTGACGAAACAAAACTTGTTCTTTGGGATGCACATGGAGGAACTCCCTGGTCGGGAGATATAGAATCTCATGGAAAATCCAACAACGATGCCACTGCAAATTGGATAGGATTGTCAGGCTTAAATATTTATTATCTGGCACCTTCAACAGTTTTGGATAACAAACAATGGGGATTAAGTTACTCCGGCACAACTAAAAATACATGGAATGGGACATCCACTGCCTGGGATCTTATCGCAAACTGGAATGGAGGTCATGTTCCTCTTCTATCTGAAGATGTTTTAATCCCGGCAGGAAAATCGTATTACCCTGTCTTAGCGCTTGATGTAGAAGTTAAAACTCTTGAAATAGAATCGGGCGCTTCGGTAAATCCGGGTGCTTATAACATAACAATTAATGGCTTTACCGGAGCCCTGCTTAATAACGGAACATTAACTCCAGGCACCGGATCAAGCGCTGTCAATTTTACGCATACTCCCCTTACAGATGTTGTTTCAATCTCAGGAACAGGAACGAATAATTTCAACAATATTAACGTCAGTGCAACTGCCTATTTACAACCTGCAAGCGGTAGTCATCTGAAGATTGCAGGAACGTTAACTGTTGCTTCAGGAGGGATCATCGATTTAAAAGCCACCAATAACACTGTGGAGTATAACGGTTCGGGGCAAAGCATAGTCAATCTTCAGGGTCCTTCAACCGATATAGGGTATTCAAACCTGGTGATAAGTGGAACCATTGAAACTTTGCCTGCCACACTGAATGTGATGCGCGATTTTACGGTCAGCGGGGAATCAACAAATGCTGCAGCTTCATCAACCATATCTATTTTAGGAAATGTTGCATTATCAGCCGGTGCATTCGATGCTTCAAGTGCTGCTATCAATGTAGGAGGAAACTGGACAAACAACGGCGCAACATTTACGCCCGGAACAGGGACAGTTACGTTTAACAACACCACGTCGGCACAGTCCATTAACGGAACGGCTGCAAGTCAGACATTTTACAATCTGGTGGTTGCTAAAACTGCTCAGGAGTTGAGTGTGGGAGGAAGTACAACTTCTCTGACAGTTAACAACCTTACTCAGACAAGCGGTAATTTTACGGCTCCGGCTACTTTAACCGTAAATGGCACGACATTACTTACTGCGGGTACATTCACCGCAGGTTCAGCAACCACAACTCTTACCGGTGATGTAACTCTTACGGCAGGAACTTATGTGCCGGGGATAACCACTAATTTGTCGGGTAATCTCACCAATAACGGGGCTACATTTACTGATGAAACCGGAACCGTCAATTTAAATGGTTCATCTGCCCGGACAATTGGCGGCACTACTTCCAATACCTTTAACAATGTAACGGTTAACAACACAGCCGGGATTACTGCAACTGTCAGCCAAACCGTAAATGGTGTACTCAATCTGCCCGCTGCCAATGCCTCGGCAACAAAAGGAAGCCTTGATATGGGCGCTAATACGCTTAACATGGGCGCCACTGCAACAACTACAGGAACAGGCGATGTAACAGGGATAGTAACACGTAACTCTTTTACAACAGGCGCCTCTTACACTTTTGGAAATCAGTTTACAACGCTGAATATGCAGGCTGGTGGTACACTGCCAGGTTCGGTGAGTTTTAAAATTGTACTGTCCAATAGTTGGAAAACATCGGGAATCATTGACCGCTATTACGATATTATTCAAACCGGAGGCGACGCAGCAACTTTTGCAACACTAAATCTCCACTATTTGTCAGGTGAACTTAATGGCACGACAGAAGGTAATTCAGATTTGTTTGATCATGACATAAGTCCACCACTTACCGAAGATCAGGGATCTTCAAATTATAATATCACGAATAAATGGGTTGGCCTGGCCAACCTGAGCTTAACCTATATTGCACCTTCTGCTTTTGGTGTAAAATTCTGGACAATTGGCACATCAACCCACAGTGGCGTATGCACATGGAGCGCCAGTGCCAACTCAACCACCTGGAATGATGCCGGGAACTGGACCGGTGGTATTCCTTCCACGGTTTCCAATGTTATCATTCCTTCGGGTAAATCTTATTACCCCGTTTTACCGGCAAGTACGACCATCAATTCAATAAATATCCAATCCGGGGGAACTCTGACCGGCGGAACAG
>JBAXXU010000083.1:0-18778 GCA_037127735.1 Bacteroidota bacterium | reverse complement strand
ACTAAGTCGCACAAAGGATTACACAAAGGCTCACAAAGTTTATGAATAAAAGAAGTTAAAATAATTTCCTGTTCTTAATGAATTTTATTGTATAAAGATATGATAAAGACCTCGATTAACTGATGGAGGAGACAAATAACTGTTGAAATATAGATTTTTAACATAATATTGATTAAAAAAACCACAAAATCAAACTCTATGTATAATATCAGATTCTCATTCAGTATAAATACAGAATTTGTCTTTAAGCTATTGATGTACCTGGAAATGAGCCTCATGGAAGTATGTAAGGGCAGTGGGTTTAATAACCTGAGCCCTTGGGTTTCAAGTTTATGGTGAGTTAATCCAAAATAAGTTTCATAGTAGGAATGGCCAAATATTTTGCTTACTTCGTAATATAATGTTTATATAAAACTATCTCCAAAATACTACTTATGGCAACTATCCTTTCAAAGTTCAGGCAGCTCTTTGTAAGTTGTTTTATCTTTTTATCATTTTTCTCAGGATTTGTCAGGGCTCAGACAGCCACTGTGAAGGAATATCAGAAGGTCTTCACAACCTATCCTTACTCTGATCCCAGTCCTATTCCGGTACTTACATCGCTGTATCCCTATTTCAGGTATGAAGGATACACAGATACTCCCGTTCAGCAGGCATGGAAAGTTGTTGAACTGGAGAATGATTATATTAAGGTGATGATTCTCCCCGAGATCGGAGGCAAGATATGGACTGCAATAGAAAAATCAACAAATCTGCCTTTTATCTATTATAATCATGTTGTAAAGTTCCGTGATATCGGCATGCGCGGACCCTATACCAGCGGTGGGCTGGAACTCAACTATGGTATCATTGGCCATACACCAAACTGTGCCACCCCTGTAGATTATGTTACACAGAATAACGCCGACGGAAGCGCTAGCTGCATTGTCGGGGTACTTGATCTGCTGACAAGAAGCAACTGGAGGCTGGAGATAAGACTTCAGAAAGATAAAGCATATTTTACAACGAGGACATTCTGGTATAATTCAACACCAATTGAGCAACCTTATTATCATTGGCTGAATGGAGGTTATAAAGCCGGAGCCAATCTTGAATTCATTTTCCCGGGCACAAAATATATTGGACATGAAGGTGAATATGCCGACTGGCCTGTTAACAGGAGTAATGGCAAAAACATATCATTTTATGAGTCAAATAATTTCGGAGGATACAAGTCTTACCATGTTTTTGGGAAACTGGCAAATTTCTCCGGAGGTTACTGGCATGATGATGAGTTCGGAATGGTTCGTTATGGATCATACGATGATAAGGCAGGTAAAAAAATATGGATATGGGGCCTCTCAGGGCAGGGAATGATATGGGAAAAGTTCCTTACCGATACTGACGGGCAATACGTTGAAATGCAATCAGGAAGGTTGTTTAACCAGAATGGACAGAGTGCAACATTTACTCCATTTAAGCACCTTAGTTTTGCTCCTTATGCTACAGATATCTGGACCGAATACTTTTATCCTGTTCTTCGTACTAAAGGATATATTGAAGCAAATGAATTTGGCGCCCTCAATTTAAAAAATGAAGGAGGTATGCTGAAGATATACTTTTCACCGGTGCAGGCTATTGATGACCAGCTTGAGGTAGCTGAAGGCCAGAAAGTTATTTACACCAGGAAACTTAACCTGCAACCTTTAAAGACCTTTGGAGATTCTGTAAAATTCAGCGGAAACAGCCAGGATCTTACAGTCACCTTAGGAGGAAACAAACTTATATACCATTCAGATCCAAAGGCCGGTGTTTTAAGCAGGCCCGTTGATGCTCCGGCCGATTTTGAGTGGAACACTGCTTATGGATTATACATTCAGGGCAAGGAAGCCATGGACCAGAAAATGTACCCACAGGCAGAGGAAAAGCTTAAAGCTTCACTGCAAAAGGATCATAACTACCTGCCTGCCATCCTGAAAATGGCTCAACTGTATTACCGCAATATGCTTTATTCACAGGCTCTTGAAATGGCAACCAGGGCACTCAGCATTGATACCCATGACGGGGCAGCCAATTATTACTACGGACTGGTAAATGCAAGGATCGGAAAAATCACAGATGCAATAGACGGCTTTAGCCTCGCCACTCTTTCAACTGAATACCGTAGCGCTGCCTATACTGAATTATCGCGACTTTATCTTAAGGAAAAGAACTTTGAAAAGGCGTTGGGCTTTGCAGAGAGGGCTGTTGATTATAACAGGTATAATATAGAAGCTCTTCAATTGCAGGCAGTGATTCATCGTTATTTAAATAATCCGGCAAAAGAGGCAGATGTCTTAATTACCATTCTGTCATTTGACCCTTTGAATCATTTTTCAATGTTTGAAAAACACCTTTTGAAATCAGATGAGGAGAGCAAAAATCAGTTCGTCTCTCTTATCCGGAATGAGCTTCCACAGGAAACATTCATCGAGCTTGCCGTATGGTATTACAATTCAGGTTGCCCGGCTGAAGCAGAAAAGGTATTCTCATTATCACCCCGGAATGCTGAAACTATTTACTGGTTGAGTTTTCTGCAGCACAAAAAAGTAAACTGTTCTGAAATTAATCCTGCCTTCGTATTTCCTTTCAGGTCAGAAACAGGAGCAGTTCTGGAACAGTTGCTCTCAGTACAGGACGAGTGGCTTTTGAAATTTCATCTTGCACTTATCTATAAAGACAGGAACAGGATTGATGAATCTCTCAGCCTGCTGATGTCGTGCGGAGATACACCTGATTTTGCACCGTTTTATGTCAGCCGCGCTGAAATACTCACGGGGAAAAACGATCTGCAGTGCGAGACAGACCTCAAAAAAGCTTTGTCAATTGACAATCAATGGAGGTATCACCTGAGGCTTGCAAACTTTTATATAAATCACGGGCAATATGATAAATCACTTGCAATTGCTCAGGCTTTTTACAAACAGCACCCAGATAATTTCATAATCGGATCATTGTATGCAAAAGCTCTGTTGCTGAACAAAAAATACAGGGAGACCGACGCTTTGCTTACCAAAATGAATATTCTGCCATCAGAAGGGGCTACAGAAGGGCACGAGCTTTACCGCGAAGCCAAGCTTATGCAGGCAGTACAGATGATGCAGAAGAAAAACTATAAGGCATCTCTAAAGTTTATCACAGAGGCAAGGCAGTGGCCGGAAAACCTAGGTGTGGGAAAACCTTATGATGAAGATATTGATTACCGCCTCGAAGACTGGATGGCATACCTGTGTTACCGGAAGATGAAGAATAACAATGAAGCGGAAGTTATATTAACAAACATTATAAAGTTTGAGCCAAAGATTGATAATACAGTCAGGAATTTCCTCCCGGCAAATACACTCGTAACGGCATGGGCATACGAGGCTTTAAACAGGAAAGGTGAGGCAACATTGTTCATTGACAGTCAGATCAAATATTTCCCTGATTATAAGCTTATTTTATGGAGTAAGGCTGCTTTCGGGAAGGATACTACATTTAAATTAGCTGAAAATGAGAAAGATGCAAATGCAAGGATAATAGAGCAGTTGATTCGTTAAACTATTGTTAAAGAAAATAGCCTGCAATACTCATTGGCTCAACAGAACATTACGGCGGATGCACCGAAGCGCTGCGTAAAAGATCATCATAGATTGTCCTGCGGCCAATAACGGACGTGAAATGTTGTTACCCGATATCAGTAGCCTGAAGTTATAATCTGATTTTTAAACTAAAATAGTAATGCATTATGTCAACATCACAAAACGAGAAAAGAAAATACCCGATATATATCGTATCGGTATTCTTAATTTTTATTCTATCAGCCTCATCTGTAAATGTATATGCCCAGTCAGCCATCAGCAAGAGAATGAAGCTTGTATGGAATGATGAGTTTAATAGAGAAGGTTCTCCGGATTCTGCAAAGTGGAGTAAAATAGAAAGATCCGGTGCAGCAAATAAAGGCAGTTGTTTCGCATCGATGTCTGATGACGCGAGATGTGTTGTTATTAAAAACGGCAAATTGTACTTACGAGGTATCCTGAATGATAATAAAAACGACACAGTCGATTATCTTACCGGAGGGCTATCTTCAAAGGGAAAGTTTGAATTCATCAGAGGGAAGGTAGAGTTTCGTGCAAAACTTGAGAACTGCCAGGGAGCCTGGCCGGCGCTTTGGCTTTTTATGTCAGGATCTTCGAAGGACAGATATGCTGAAATAGATGTAATTGAGCGCTTAAATCATGACGATTTTGTATATCATACTGTACATACCGCTTACACCCTTAGAGATCCTGAAAATGGTAAAAACCCTCCAAAATACTCAACATCAAAGATTAAAGCAGGTAAGTACAATATCTATGGTGCTGAAATAACTGATGACAGAATCATCTTTACATTAAATAAGAAAGAGGTGTTTAGCTATCCCCGGGTTCAACCTGAGAAGGAAGGGCAGTGGACATTTGATCAGAATATGTTTATTTTTATGAGTCAGCAATTTAGTGTAAAGGGCGCCTGGGCCGGTCCTGTAAAAGAGGAAGAACTACCTGTACAAATGATTATTGACTGGGTCAGAGTGTTCCAAAACGAATAATTGGCGATTTCAGAACAAGTGAAAAATAGCAGTAATGAACGTAACTAACAGTAATAAAAACAAAGAAATTTATCTTAACAATCGAGAAATGGCTGTCCTGATTGGCAAAAGAATTATTTCATTGTTAAATCAATTTAATTTGCATTAACGATAAATATCTCCGTGTTTTTTACACAATTCTATGAATAGTTTAACCCTTTCAGGCGACACATCATTTTGAATAATATGTGCAGGACCAACCATGTAACCGGCCCCATTGCCAAGAATATCAATTTTCTCCCTGATATCTCTTTCGAGTTCTTCATCAGTACCGTTCGGCAGAAGATACTGCTGATCAATGGCTCCCCAGAAGCTGAATTTATCACCAAATTTTCCTTTCATATCATTCGGCAAATGGCCGGGAACACCCGGTTGTACCGGGTTGAAAACCCTGAAACCCATATCATGGATATCAACAAGCAACTCACTTACAGCGCCATCACAATGTAAAATCGGGATAATATCAGGTTTAGCCGCCTTAAAGCGGTCAATCATCTGCGTATAAATAGGTTTCAGCTGGTTCCTAAAGGTTTCAGGAGGAATTATTAAGCTGGTCTGAGTACCAAAGTCATCGCCAAACCAAATGGCATCTACTCCTAAATCAATTAAACGCAAGCCAATCCGGGTTTGAAATTCGGCACAGGCTTCGAATAGTGGAACAACATATTCTGCCTCCATCATCATATCGACAAGGAGCTTTTCCATTCCTGCCAACTGGTGTGCAAGAGAGAATACCGTCACTTCAATATCTCCAAAAACCAGGTAATTGTCGTGGTATTTTTTGACAAGAAGTTCGGCATCTGTGAAGCGTCCCGGGGCATAAGGATCAGGAAATTGATAAGCGAGGATATCCGATTTGGTTTCAGCATGAGAAAGCGGATAATCTACTACTTCCACGTAGATATCACCCTGCCGCATCTTCATTTTGTATTCATTCAACCATGTTCCATCCGCTTCCTTTGCAATTTTGTAGTCATCTGAAACAGATGCACCCGTTATCACAACATCACTTCCCATAGCGGTCCTTAACTCATTTGCACTAATGCGATAAGTAACATCTTCGTACAAATTCTCGGTGTAGTTCACAGGTATATTATATTCCCTGCCAAAATGATCAGACAGATTCCGGCAAAGATCAAATTGAACAGGGACTCTGTCAGGTAACCCTTTCATCAATTTAAAAGCTTTTAAAACACGTTCTCTTGAGTTCATAGTCAGGCTATAGGCCTTTCGGCAGGTTTATTTCCTTAATCAAAGTATCAATCTCTTCATTCCCACTCACCAGTTCAACAGTCAGGTCAAAATTTCTGATTTCACCTGGTTCCAGATATTCCTGAATTTCATTATTCCGCGGATCAACACGGCCTAATGTATAACAATTACAAGGTTCCATTCCCAGCACATAATCGCCTTCGCCCATTTGCTTCCATTGGGTGAAATTAAAGAGCTGATTCTTATTAAAGTGAATCGCTGCAGCTACTTCGAGCTTTTTATTGACCAGAGCCACACAGGTATCACCATTTTTATCGGATTTAAGTTTGTGATAAAAAACCTGTTCAGCATAACCTGGTGTAGGCTTCTGGCATTTGTTGTAAATGGTTTCTCCTTTCATGGCTTCCTGATCTCTCGAGATTAATTGCTCGGTTGGAGTGACCAGGATTGAATCTTCATCGAGCAAAGGATATCCCATGTTAAAGTGAAACAACAGCATGAGCGCTTCCTTTTTGAAACCCATATTCTCCACCTTATTTTGGATAACTATTTTGTTTTCGCCATACCTGCAGATGATTTTTCTTTCAAGTACCATGTTTTCACCAAATAGCCTGGCTTCTCTCATTTTACCACTGATCGTTAAAACCGGAACATCATCAATCCACCCGGTGGTCGCAGATACCTCCTCTCCGGGAGTATTCGAGATCCGGCCATGAAGGGGAAAAGACTCACCATTCTCTTCGCAGGGTGAACCGACATTGCGTAAACCGCAGGTTGTCAGGAAACCTGCAAAAAAATTACGTAAAAAACCAATACCGCTTTCTTCAAAATATTCCGGGGCAGCAATACCGTTTTTAGTGATATAACTGCAATTGATTCCTTTGAAGGATAATCCGGCAATATCAAGACATCTGTCAGCCAATACTGTAAATTCCAGCCCCGAGCCATTTTTTACATCGAATGCTTTTACTCCTTTGGCTCTCCCACCCGAAATGGTATATTCCTTAATTCCAAATATTTGGCTGAAGTCCCCGACATATTTGAGCATCTGTCTTTTTTTAAAATTATTTGTTGTCATCATTTGTTGTTTTTATTTTAATATCTATTTTGATTATGATGTTTCCGCACTTTGGGATCACTATCAGGGCTTTAATCAGACTTGAATTTATCAATTACAAAACTTACTAAATTTAAAGTAACTCACCTTAAGTCAATGCTCCGCATAAATATATACTTACAAATCACGATTACAAAGATTAAATCAAAAATAATAAAAACCGGCCGTTTTAAAAAGGAATAATTCTATTACACTACATTTCCATGTCAAATTCGCCCAGGTTCAGGGTATATTTGCTGTA
This sequence comes from Bacteroidota bacterium, assembly GCA_037127735.1. Taxonomy (GTDB): domain Bacteria; phylum Bacteroidota; class Bacteroidia; order Bacteroidales; family VadinHA17; genus LD21. Next base: position 11,581 of record JBAXXU010000083.1, on the reverse strand, counting down.
TTCGCGGACCAGCTTCACGATATAGTCATAAAATTAGCGATTTTGGTTTTACAGGCCGATGAACCACTTAAACCCGGACTCTCTGCTTTCCATATTTAATTTCACTACTGACCTGTTAACTTCAGTTCACTTCCACGGAGTTTAGCTTCCAATACGCAAAATGCGGCGGTCAATCAATCAGCCTTTTAAGTTCAGAAACCATATACAAAGGCAAAGACATGAGTGTCCAGGAAAGTTCTGCATCTTTGGCCGGTACATTCATCTTAACATGAAAGGATCCTTTGCTCGGAAGATCCATGTTGAACCGTATGCCTTCTTTAAGTTTTTTTTCATACAAATACATTTGCATGGATTTTAAAGTTCCTGTTTTACCTGCTTTTACTTCAACAGGATAGATATTGTTTTTATGCTGAAAAATATAATCGATCTCTGCATTTGAATTTTTTTCTTCCCTTGACCAGTAAAACAACTCAGGACTCAAAAATTCAGGTTGAATGCACAGCAACTCCTGGGCAATATATTGTTCGGCAAGAATACCTTCATTGGCAGTTATCAGATTATCCAGCCCTGTAAGTTCTATTTGATTTAATTGGTTCACAAACCCGATATCCATGAAAACAGTTTTGAATACATCTTCCTTAACATGTTCTGTGAGAGGCACATTTGATGCATTACTGTGTTTTATTTTATAGATGATCCTGCTTAACGCAAGTTTTTCAATTGACTCTTTCAGATAAGTTGATCTTATTTCCCTGTCGATATTGCTGTATTTTATTTTCCTGCCCGGGTATCGGCCACAATACCTTAGAACCATCTGCAGGTATTCCTGTTGTTTACGCGTTCCATATTTGGCAAAATCATAATAGATAGATGTCAAAATATTGTTCTGTATCCGCTGAATGTCGGGAAGCCTGATGTTTTTCGCATAATTATTCACTACCGCAGGCATCCCTCCTATAAAAAAGTAAAACCTGAGATGTTGTGCAATTTGATTGTGAATGACTTCGCTGAATGGTTTTGAAAAATCATATTCCTGAATATAGGTAACCAGTCTTTCCTGGTTAATTGCTACAAGGAACTCTTTAAAGTTCATGGGATACATGTACATGAATTCAACGCGACCTACCGGCATTGGCAATTTCATTTCATTTAAGGTATGGTCGGGTAATGAACCTGCACAAATGACATGAAGCTCCGGTGTTTTTTCTTTAAAATATCTAAGTGATTGCAGTGCTTCAGGACAGGTCTGTATTTCATCGATAAAAAACAAAGTCTCCCCGAAACTTACTTCCTCATTCAATAAAATGGAAAGTTCGGCCAGAATACGTTTTACATCATTGTCGAAGAATACTTTTTTGAGTTCAGGCTTTTCTTCAAGGTTTATTCTCAGGCAATTCTTGAAATCAGCTTTTGCAAATTCCTCAATTACATAGCTTTTACCAACCTGTCTGGCTCCCCTTAATATCAATGGATTTCTGTCTTTCCGTATTTTCCATTCTCTTAAATATTGTATTATCTCTCTTTTCATGCTAAAAAACAATAGTGTATAAGTATATATAATGCAAATATACAATAATGTTTTGTGATTTCAAATTTCAAAATAGTTTTTGAAAAGAAGCAGAGGAGTCTTTGGTGCAATAAGAAAATCCGGCGGAAATAATACGAAGAACCAAAGCTTATTTTGTAGTTCCGCCAACGAACCCCTGGACTACTATTATTCAACGGTATATCAGAAATAGTTTTTCTTTTCATATACAGCGTTTTTTTTTCTTATCACTTCAATTGTTGATTAAATGGATTATTTGAGTATTTTTATTGATGCTTAACAGACGAATTTTTCTTCTTATTGAACTGATAATAACTATAAATTCATTTAATTATGACAACGCGACGGGTATTTCTAAAAAACACTGCAATTACAACTGTTGGATTGGGTCTTGTTCCCTCTTTATCAGGTGCATTGACAGGTAGTGCTCCTTCCGACAGGATAAATGTTGGTCTCATTGGCTGCAATGGTATGGGATTCGGCGATCTGAGTACGTTTCTTGAACATCCTCAGGTAGAATGTATTGCATTATGCGACATTGACGATGAAGTGCTAAACCGCAGAGCTGCCGATGTTGAGAAGATACGCGGGAAGAAACCGGCAAACCTCTATAAAGACTGGCGTAAATTGATAGACAACAAAGATATTAATGTTGTAATCGTCGGGACACCTGACCATTGGCATTGTCTGCAAATGGTTGCTGCATGCGAAGCAGGAAAAGATGTTTATTGCGAAAAGCCGATCGGAAGAACTATTGAAGAATGTAACCTGATGGTAAAAGCTGCCAGGAAAAACAAACGGGTTGTGCAGGTTGGTCAGTGGCAGAGGAGCGATCCTCACTGGCTTAATGCAGTCGATTTTATCCGTTCCGGTAAGCTGGGAAAAATAAGGCTTGTCAGAGTATTTTCTTACCAGGGTTGGTGCCCATCAATTCCTGTTCTTGCCGACGAACCTGTTCCTGCAGGTGTTGATTATGATATGTGGCTCGGGCCTTCTCCAAAACGCCCCTTCAACCGCAACCGCTTCCACTTTACCTTCAGATGGTTCTGGGATTATGCAGGAGGTCTGATGACAGATTGGGGTGTACATCTTCTCGATTATGCTTTGTTCGGCATGAATGTTACTGCCCCTAAATCTATAATGGCTATGGGTGGAAAGTATGGTTATCCTGATGATGCCTGCGAAACCCCTGACAGCTTACAGACAATTTATGAATTCGACGGATTTAACGTGATGTGGGATCACGCGATTGGCATAAATGATGGCGCTTATGGACGAAATCACGGATTAGGTTTTGTCGGCGAAAACGGAACTCTGGTAATTGACCGCGAGGGTTGGGAAGTTATACCGGAAATTGTTAACGGGAAAACCAGAATGGAAGCTGTACCACTGGCAAAGGGAACCGAACAAGGTCTGAAGAACCATGTGAAGAATTTCCTCGATTGTATGGAAAGCCGTAATCCAAATACCAATGCAAGCGTTGAGATAGGAGCCCATATCGCCAAATTCTCAGCTCTGGGTAATATTGCTTATCGTACAGGCAAAAAACTTGTCTGGGATGGCATTAAATTTACAAATGATGTAGATGCAAATAATTATCTGATTCCAGATTACAGGGAGCCATGGAGTCTGCCAAAGGTTTAATGAGGACTAAATTAATTTTGAAATGGTATAATCATTTCTGCCAGGCAAGGCTCACTTTTAAATCATTAAAAATGAAAGGCAAATATATCCTGCTACAATTTATTTTACTTATATTGTTGATTACCTGTTGTCAACATGATGCCGGTGTGAAAAGAAAAAATAAAGGTAATGGGGAATGTTATTATGTAAGTCCCTCCGGTGATGATCAAAACCCGGGATCGAAAACAAAACCATGGAAGTCTCTCGAAAAAATCAGCGCTACTGACCTGGATCCGGCAGATACTATCTTGCTTGAAGGCGGAGCTGTATTTAAAGGAACGATTCGGCTTGATTCACTCGATTCAGGAGATGAAGGAAAAAAAGTAATAATTGGTTCGTATGGTACCGGGAGGGCCATTATTGACGCAGCTATGGCTGAAGGTATTGTTGTGAAAAATTGCAGCAACTTCAGCATCATGGATTTGATCATAAAAGGATCTGGCAGAAAAGAGGGTAACGCTGCTGATGGAGTATATATAACAGGTTCAAAGCAGTTCGACATTGATAGCCTTGAATTGTTTGGATTTCAACATTCAGGATTACATCTTCATATCTGTTCCGGTCTTAAAATTACTAATGTTTATGCACACGATAATGGATTTGCCGGTATAAATTTAACAGGTACAACCGTATATGATCCCTTAAATTATGATAATAAAAATGTCTATATCGGCTACTGCATCGCTGAAAATAATCCCGGAGACCCAACTGTTACAGGTAATCATAGCGGAAATGGCATACTTGCTTCATCTGTCAGAGGAGGCGTTATTGAGTATTGTGAAGCGTTCAATAATGGCTGGGATATGCCCTGGACAGGGAACGGGCCGGTTGGAATATGGATTTGGGATTGCACGGATTTCATAATTCAGCATTGCATCTCGCACGATAATAAAACAAACCCTCTGGCAGGCGATGGGGGCGGTTTTGACCTTGATGGCGGGGTCTCAAATTCTGTAATACAGTATTGTTTTTCATATAACAATCAGGGAGCAGGCTTCGGTCTGTTTGAATTTGGCGCTGCAAAGCCCTGGGAGAATAACACAGTCCGGTATAACATAAGCCAGAATGATGGTTCAATTAATGGAGGTTCAGTTGCAATATGGCGAAGTTCGACAAGTGTAACTATGAGGAATTGTGAAATTAATAACAATACATTTTATAACGCCACACAACGGGGATTTTCATTAATGATTGAAAATAATTGTCCGGGATTTAAATTCCGGAATAATATATTTGTATTCAAAGGCGCTTTTCTCATTCCCGGTCAGAAACTGGTTTCTGAACTATTTCAGGCTAATTGCTACTGGAGCCTTTCCGGCGACAAAACAATTGCCGGCTACAAAAATCTTCAGGAATGGGCACAGGAAACCGGTAATGAAAAACCTGGCAACAGCCTTGTTGGAATATTTGCTGATCCCGGCCTTCACAGCCCCGGGTCCTGTTCATTAACTGATCCCCTGCAATTGGATGCACGAAATCTTGCAGCTTATAGCCTCAAATCAGAATCGCCATTAATTGACCGGGGATTGGACCTGAAAAAGCTTTTTAATCTTGAAACCGGAACAAAAGACATTGCCGGAACACCTTTGCCCCAATATACCGGATTTGATATTGGCGCTTTAGAATATAATAGAGAGAAGTAGTGCGACACATGAAATAGAAATTTTATTATGATAAACCGGGCATGTTTTTCAAGAAGCACAAACTTGCATGAAATCAATGAATTGCGAGTTCCATCCGACCTTATGAAATTAAATTATTTACGGATGAAAAAAGTTTTATACCTGATTTTTCTTGTAAATTTAGTTACACCCTTTTATGTTGCTTCAGCACAGCAGCCTGCATATAAGTTCTTATTTCAAAACCCGGCTCTCTCAACCGGTGACAGAGTTGACAACCTGGTTTCGAGGATGACTCTTCAGGAAAAAGCAGACCAACTTCTCTACACTGCCCCGGCAATTCCCCGTTTGGGTATCCCTTCCTACAACTGGTGGAACGAAGCCCTGCACGGTGTTGCAAGAGCCGGTTATGCCACAGTATTCCCGCAATCAATTACAATTGCCAATTCATGGGATGAAGGGCTGATGTTCAATGTTGCAAATGCCATCTCAGATGAAGCAAGAGCGAAATATAATGAGTTCCGGAGAAGAGGCAAAACAGGTATATACCAGGGACTTACATTCTGGTCGCCAAATATCAATATCTTTCGCGATCCACGATGGGGAAGAGGCCATGAGACTTATGGTGAAGATCCGTATCTTACCGGAAGAATGGGCTATGAATTTGTTAAGGGCCTTCAGGGAGACGATCCAAAATATTTAAAAGTTGTTGCCACGGCCAAACACTATGCAGTACATTCAGGTCCTGAACCATTACGGCATACTTTTAATGCAAAAGTAAGCGAATCAGACCTCCGGGAGACCTATCTTCCTGCTTTCCGTACCCTTGTAATGGAGGCCGGAGTATATTCAATTATGGGAGCATATAACATGTTCAGAGATTATCCATGCTGCGCTAACCCTATATTATATGGAATACTTCGAAATGAGTGGGGTTTCAAAGGATATATAGTTTCCGACTGCTGGGCAATTTCTGACTTTTATAAATACACAAAGTTCGCTAACGATGCTGCTGAAGCCGCGGCTCAGGCTGTAAAAGCCGGCACTGATCTTGAGTGTGGATCGGATTATAAAAATCTTGTGACTGCCGTGGAGAGAGGCTTGCTGACTGAAGCTGACATTGATGTGGCAGTTAAAAGAATATTCACTGCAAGATTTAAACTTGGAATGTTCGATCCCAATGAAGTAGTTCCTTATTCGCAGATACCTTTCTTTGTCAATTGTTCCGATTATAATAATACACTTTCACGCCAGGCCGCTCAGAAATCAATTGTTCTTCTTAAAAATGAAAACAATATACTTCCTCTTAAAAAAGAGATAAAAACCATTGCAGTAATTGGCCCCAATGCTGATAATTTTGAATCACTTATCGGTAATTATAATGGCATACCAAAAGATCCGGTAACAATTCTTAAAGGAATAACAAATAAACTTACTCCTGAAACACAGATAATTTATGCTGAAGGCAGCGACCTGGCCTCAGGTATTCATAATCTTACTCCGATTCCTTCAAGGTACCTTGTAACAGAAGATGGAAAACAGGGAGCTTTCGGAGAGTATTTTAACAACAGGGATATGAAAGGCGAACCTGCATTCGCGAGAGTTGATGACAATATCAATTTTTATTGGGAACAATTTTCTCCCAGGTATGATCTGCCTGACGATAATTTTGGAGTAAGATGGACCACATACCTCGTTCCACCGGTATCGGGAACCTATGCCCTGGGAAGTTGGGGCTCCTCTGGTTATGATATCTTTCTTGATGGTAAAAAGATAATGACATCAATGAATGAACATAGTGCATTTCACATAGAGGTTCCTGCTGAACTTCAGGCCGGTAAAAAATATAAAATAGAGGTTCTTTATAAAAACTATGCAGGCGATGCTGATATGAAACTTCTTTGGGCTCCTCCTCGACCAGATCTTACAGAACAGGCTGTGAAAGCTGCAAAAGAGGCCGATGTTGTAGTTCTTGTTCTCGGGTTGTCGCAGCGTCTCGAAGGAGAAGAAATGGCAATCAAAATCGATGGATTCAGTGGCGGCGATCGTACAAATCTGAATCTTCCTGCTGTTCAGGAACAACTTCTTGATGCCGTTACCGCAACAGGGAAACCTGTAATTGTTGTACTTACAAGCGGTGGCGCACTGTCGGTTAATAAAGCTCAGGAGAAAGCTTCAGCAGTTTTGCTTGCAGGTTACGGTGGCCAGCAGGGAGGAAATGCTGTGGCTGATGTTCTTTTTGGCGATTATAATCCGGCCGGCAGACTTCCGGTAACATATTATAAATCTATTGATCAGATACCTGCCTTCGAAAATTACGATATGGCAGGTAAAACATACAGGTTCTTCACAAAAGAGCCTCTTTATCCTTTTGGGTATGGACTTAGCTATACCTCATTTACATACAGTAATTTATCAATTCCTGAAAAAGCAGTTACCGGTGATAATATTAAAGTAAAAGTCACGGTTACGAATTCTGGAAAGATTGCCGGGGATGAGGTTATAGAACTTTACCTTAATGATGAAAAGGCTTCTACGCCCAGACCTATCCGCGAACTTGAAGGATTTAAGAGGGTATCATTAAAACCTGGTGAAAGTAAAGATATTGAATTCACTCTTGTGGCAAGGCAATTCTCAATAATTAATAATAAAGATAAGAGGGTAATTGAACCAGGGTACTTTACAATCTCGGTGGGAGGGAAGCAACCTGGTTTTGCAGGGTATCTCGATCCGCGTTTTACACAGGTGCTTACAGGAAAAGTAAGACTTACGGGGAAAGAAGCACCATTTGAAAATTAGTAGTTTTCTTTAGTATAATTGACATGTAATGTATTAACAAATAATAACATAGGAGAAGAGTATGAAAAGAAGTGAAATCAATAAGCTTATTAACAGTTCGATAGAATTCTTTGATCAAATGAATTTCAGACTACCTCCATGGGCATTCCGTAAACCTGAAGATTGGAACGGACAATATGATTTATGCAGCGAAGTAGTTGACAATATGCTCGGTTGGGATCTGACCGACTTTGGCTTTGGCGACTTCCAAAAATGCGGTTTAATCCTTTTTTCTATCCGGAACGGCAACTTTAAGAAGGACAAAAAACCTTATGCCGAGAAAATCATGATTGTAGATGAATTGCAGGAAACTCCGATGCATTTTCACTGGAGTAAAATGGAAGACATAATCAATCGCGGTGGCGGGAATCTTGTTATTGAACTGTATAATTCAAATAAGGAGGGTGGCTTTACTGACACAATTGTTACTCTTAAGACAGATGGAATTATCAGGAGAGTTGAGGCAGGAGGAATTATTGTTCTGACTCCGGGTGAGAGTATTTGTCTTGAACAGGGTGTTTATCACAGGTTTTTTGGCGAAAAAGGCAAAGGAAGAGTGCTCGTTGGAGAGGTAAGCGCTGTTAATGACGATACATCCGATAACCGGTTTTATCAGCAGGTCGGACGCTTCCCCGAAATCATTGAAGATGAAAAGCCTGTTCATCTTCTGGCCTCAGAATATTTAAAGTATTTATAGTATGAACCAGAAGAAAATAGTTATTTCAGGTACCGGATGTGCTCTGGCCGATTTTCTCTATACCGGAGTGAGATTTGACAGCCCCCGGTTCAGGAAGTATCTTTCAAAACAACCGGGAGATGGCGGGCTAAGTCCGGGGAAACTGGTTTTTACAGAAGAGCTGGAAAAGTACTCGGGTGTTAATTATCCTGTGATTCTGAATGAGATATCAGGAAATAGTGTACCAGATACATTTAATGTTGGCGGACCTGGTTTGGTCTCCTTTATTCATGCATCGCAAATGCTTGATAATTGGAATTATGAAATAAGATTCTTTGGCAGCCTTGGAACAGATGAAACAGCAGACAAGATACTTACACTCGTTAGAAAAACTCCGCTTAACATAACCGGCTACCAGAAACGAAGCAATAAACCAACATCTTTTACGGATGTCCTTTCAGACCCGACTTTTGCCGATGGACATGGTGAAAGAACATTTGTCAACAATATCGGGGCTGCATGGGATTTTTCTGCGGATATACTTACAGATGATTTTTTTGATTCTCAGATAGTCTGTTTCGGAGGAACCGCCCTTGTGCCTCATATTCACGACAATCTGACAGATCTCCTGAAACGATCGAAACAAAAAAACTGTTTAACAGTGGTTAATACTGTTTTTGATTTCAGAAATGAAAGAAAAAATCCTGACAAACCCTGGCCTTTGGTAAGCGACCACGATAGTTTCAACCTGATTGATGTGTTAATTATGGATAGGGAAGAGGCTTTGAGAATAAGCGGACAATCAGATGTTGCAGATGCTGCCCGGTTCTTTATTCAAAATAGAGTTTCATCTGTTTTTATCACAAATGGAGCCGGTGATATTCTTACTTTTTCAGATGGGAGATTATTTCATAAGATGGATCTGAATCTTTTCCCTGTCTCAGGATTGGTTACGCCTGAACTCAGATCAAAGGGAGATACAACCGGTTGCGGTGATAATTTTGCCGGAGGGATAATTTCTTCGCTTGCATCGCGGTTAAATACGACAAGAGGTAATATAGACCTGATTTCCTGCCTCTCGTCTGCTGTTGCATCCGGCGGATTTGCCTGCTCATATATTGGAGGAACTTTCTTCGAAAGTTATACCGGTGAAAAGCGGAAGAAGATAGAGGAATTTAGAATTGAATACCTGAAACAAATTGGAGACCGGTAAGATAAAACTTCAATGGGAAAGCTTATATTTATATTTGTATAATTTAACCTGAATTATTCACATATATACTTAAAGTGCTCTTTTTCTTTGTGTAACTTTGTGATGTACTTTGTGTACCTTCGTGGTAAAAAAATATTAAACACTAAGTTGCACAAAGGATTACACAAAGGCTCACAAAGTTTATGAATAAGAGAAGTTAAATATTCCATTATTATAATGTTCCATAGTTCACATTAAATTAATTAACCATGAAAACAAAGCTTCTAACCTGGTTATTGGTAATATCAGTTCTGTCATTAGCTTCTTGTAAGAATCAACCATCAGACTATAAGACTATTAATGCAGACGTGCTCAAAGATAAAATTGCCGGAGGATGGGCAGGGAAAATGATAGGTGTTACTTATGGCGCTCCTACTGAATTCAGGGCCCAGGGAAAAATTTACTCAGATTCAATAGAATGGAAACCTTCCGATGCTAAAGGAAGTATGTGGCAGGATGATATTTATGTCCAGCTTACATTTATGATGACAATGGATAAATATGGAATTGATGCACCGGCCAAAAAGTTTCAGGAGATGTTTGCCAAAGCCGGTTATCCACTCTGGCATGCAAATGTCCAGTCAAGGAAAAACTATTATGACTCAATTTTCGCACCACAATCGGGGATGCCGGAATATAATTTTCATGCCGATGACATTGATTTTCAGATAGAATCAGACTATATCGGTTTTATGTCTCCCGGTATGCCGCAAACAGCAGTTAAAATAGCTGACAAGATAGGTCACATAATGAATTACGGTGACGGTGTTTATGGAGGAATCTTTGTTGCAGCTCTCTATTCGCAGGCATTTTTCAGCAGCGATATCCCCTCGATTGTTGAATATGCTCTGAAATCAATACCGGCAGAGAGTGACTACTATAAAATAATAAAGGATGTAATAAAACTTCATAGTCATTATCCCACCGATTGGGAGGCCTCATGGATTGAACTGGAAGCAAAATGGGATAATGTTGATATCTGTGGCGCCGGTTCTACATTCAATATTGATGCTAAATTTAACGGGGCGTATATAGTAATGGGGTTACTCTATGGAGATGGAGATCCATTGAAAACCATGAATATAACAACAAAGTGTGGACAGGATTCAGACTGCAACCCTTCGAATGCCATGGCATTGCTTGGTGTTATTAATGGCTTCTCAAAACTTCCGGCAGATATTACAAAAGGGGTAACTGAATATAAGGATTCAATCTTTATCAACACCAATTACTCTTTTACCCAAGCAGTGGAAAATACCTATAATTATGCATTGATTAATATTCAAAAAGAAGCAGGAATTGTCTCAGGGAAAAATGTAAAAATAAAAATCCAGGAACCGGTAGCGCCGGCGTTTGAGGTTTCGTTTCCAAATGCTGTTTATGATAAAAAGATATCTGTATTTGAAAAGAATTCCTGGAGATTTATTGGTAATTGGCTAACAATTACACAGAAGCCGGGAAACGGAAGTCAACCTGTAAATGTATCTCAATGTGCTGAAAAAAAAGGCGATATGGTCGAGTTTACATTTAATGGAAATGGAGTATCATTATCGGGCGAATGGAACAAAGAGGGTGGTAAAGCAGATATTTATGTTGACGATAAATTTGATCGCTCAATTGATATCTATTTCAATTATAATAAGCAGCAATACGGGAACACAAGTATCTGGCACAAATTCAACCTAGCTCCGGGTATTCATAAGGTCAGGGTGGATGTAAAAGGTGAAAAGCGTGCTGAATCGGAAGGAACAAGAATCAATCTGACCGAAGCGCTTGTCTTTATTACGGCTCCAAAGAAGAATGATAGTTATAGGTTCTCTTTTGAATAATTGGTACTGTTTTATTGTAAATCGTCACTACTGTCTCGTTAAAAGTGACTGAGTGACAGTTGTTTATAATCTGGTTCTTTGACATTTTTGTAATCATTATTTGCAAGTAGCTCTTTTACAGGCGTTTTGTCCAGTAGG
>JBAXXU010000082.1:0-18827 GCA_037127735.1 Bacteroidota bacterium | reverse complement strand
ATATGTTGATTATAATATTTTTAAGGAAAAGGATAAAACTAAAGAGAGGAAACTGGAGTCTTTGCCTGCATCATGCTGGGAATCAGCCGAATGTCTATTAGCTCAAAGAAAATATTTTGAAAAGGATGGAGTGTTTCCTGCAGGAGTAATTGATAATGTTGTATCAAAACTGAGAGCATTTGAAGATAAAGACATTAGCGAAAAACTCTATAACAGGAATGATGAGATAAGCAAACTTGTCAGACAGTTTCTGCATTGCAGCTGAAAGCGTCAGATTCCTTAATAATCATGAGTTATATAGCTTTAAGACTCATATCCAGACTTTTAATATGATGTGTAAGTGCGCCAACAGATATGAAATCAACACCACATTCAGCATAAGATCTTAAAGTAGCAAGGGTTATTCCTCCCGAAGATTCTGTTTCATACCTGCCTGAAATCATTTTCACGGCGGAAAGGGTATCATTAATACTGAAATTGTCGAGCATTATGCGATTAATTCCACCTGTCAAAAGTATGGTCTTTACATCCTCAAGGCTTCTTGCTTCAATTTCGACCTTAAGGTTCAGGTTATTCTTATTAAGATATGCCCTCGTCATGTCAATTGCCTTCTCAATTCCCCCTGCATAATCGATATGATTATCTTTCAGCATTATCATATCAAATAATCCCATCCTGTGATTCATTCCGCCACCAATCCTTACAGCCTCTTTTTCAAGAAATCTGAAACCCGGAGTGGTTTTTCTTGTATCAAGAATTTTGGTCTTTAACCCTTTAAGCAGGCCGGCATATTCACCTGCGCTTGTTGCAATTCCGCTCATCCTCTGCATGATATTCAGGACAAGACGTTCCGACTTCAGAATTGACTGCTGCCTGCCTGAAAGGAAAAAAGCAATGTCCCCGGGTTCCACGATGGCCCCGTCTTCCAATAAGACATCAATTTTCAGATCATTATCAATTATAGAGAATACCTCCTTTGCAACCCTGATTCCTGCAAGCAGTCCTTTCTCTTTAATAAGTAGTTTCGCTTTCCCGTTAGTATTCTCCGGTATGCAAGCCAGAGATGAGTGATCGCCATCGCCCAAATCCTCCGAGAGGCTTCTTAAGATGAATTCCCTCAGAATACTATTTTCCATTGTCAGGTTCAATGCGTATCTGATGGATTAATAATTCCTGGTCAACTTTCTTAAGAAGAAAATAAACTCTGAAGTCGCCTTTTACTGTCTTAAGGTTACCTATTGCATATTGAGCATCATTTTTTGCACCCTGATGACGGATAATAAAGTCTTTCGTCTGATATTCAGTAAAGAAATCTTTCAGAATTGTCTCAGCGACATCCTTCTTATAGAAATCCTCCTTGTCGAGAAGAAGAAGCTCAATTGTTGAATTCATGTACTTTGATAATTCTGCAGCATTACCGGCTTTAATAGCTATTGAAATTCCTCCGGGTATTTTTGCCTGATCCTGTACCGTGGCAGAAAGACTGCAGAGAGCAATCAATACAACCGGGATAATATTTACAGATTTCATTTCATTTCATTTTAAATATTGCCGACTATAAAATCTATACGCTACAAATTTAATACTAATTTGATTATGAAAGGCATTATATTAATAACCATATAGTAATTTCTTTATGCAGTTTTGTGATGTTGTGCCTCATTATAAAATGTTATTTTTGTGAGTAAGGGTCAAAGATTTGTTGTTATACTAAGTTTCGGCACAAGTATGAAGATAGCTTTATTACAGACAGGAAAAACAGCAGATAAAAATATTTCAGAAGTGGTTGATCTTTATACCGGACGAATAAGGAAATACTCTGCATTTGAGATCATCACTCTGCCGGATATAAAGAATGTAAGGAACATGACGGTTCAGGAACAAAAGAAGAAAGAGGGGAAGAAGATCATTCAGTCGATAGGTGTTGATGACTATGTTATATTACTTGATGAGAGAGGAAAGGAACTCAGGACAGTTGAGTTTTCAGGATTGGCTGAAAAGATTTTTATGCTTCCCAAAAAGCGGGTTTTGTTTGTTATTGGCGGTCCATGGGGTTTTTCTGACGAAGTCTATAGCAGGTCAGCTTTCATGTTGTCTCTCTCGAAAATGACATTCCCTCATCAGCTGGTACGATTATTGTTTCTTGAACAACTTTATAGGATATTTACTATTATTAAAGGAGAACCATACCATCATGAATAGGACATAATTATCATATTATGAGAGGAAACCGTTATATAATATTTCTTATCATTCTGACTGTTGCAGTGTTTTTTATGGCGATTCTGGCAGAGTCGGTTTTCTTCAGCGATTTTGAATATCGCTTCAGAACAAAGATGTTCAACAAAACACTCATTGCCAAAGAAAGAACTATGGAAGAGTGCCTGAATGCCATGAAACCCATTATGGCCACAAGAGATCATCACGGATCGTTTACTGAAAACAGGCTTTTCTCAATCGCCGAACAGAATGAGATCACTATACTTGAATATCTTGACAATAAACTTATTAACTGGTCGGATAACGGATTCTCCGTGCCTAAGTTTTTTAATGACTCGGTGTACTCCAAACCATTGATATTTTTCCAGAACGGATGGTTTTTGCCAAAAACTATTCAGACCCGTAACGAAAAGATAGTAGGTCTTCTCAGGGTACATACCGATTATGGTTTTGAAAATGATATTATCAAAAGCGGATTCGAAAAGGATTTCAGAATGCCTGGGAATGTCGGCTTCAGCGCTGACAAAAATGCATCTGAATTTCATATTTTCAATACTGCCGGGGATTTTCTTTTTTCTCTCTCTTTCCCGGAAAAAAAGGGGGGAAGTTATTATATACTGATCCCCTTATGTTTGTGGTTTGCAGTATATGTGCTGATTATTCTTTTTTCTTTCGAGACGTTTAAATTTCTGGTACATGTTGGGAAGAAACTGTATGCTGCAGGTTTCATCATTTTGATCTTTTCTCTTCTTTATTTTCTTATTCTCATCACCGGGAAGCCTTCTGTGTTGTTTCAGACAGAGCTATTTTCAAAATATGGGTTTTCTCTTGGTAGTTACATCCCATCGCTGGGGCATCTTGTCAATTTCAGCATTCTGTCAGCTTGTTTGGCATATATAGTTTTTTACCACTTCCCTTTCTCGGAAAAACAGAGAGGGAAGACCACAAAGGATTACATGCTGCTGACAATCCTGTTGATTTGCGGAGCATTTTTATTCATTTGCTGTAACTTGATCTTCAGCAACCTGGTATTAAATTCAAATATTAGTTTTAAGATTTTCAAGGTATTGGAATTGAACGTGTTCAGCGTTTTAGGATTTTCAGCGGTTATTTTGCTCATGCTTGTCCCTGTATTGTTTATGCTTAAGGTTTTTCAAATTACAAAACAATTTGGACAAAAAACAATCATCTTTTCGATTTTATCTTCGCTGGTTATCCCGGTTATTTTCTATTATGATGATAAGGGAACACTCTTTCCATTCTTAATTTTTTATACTGTAATTACTTCATCATTATGGATTTCCGGGAATAAAAAAGTGGGAATATTTAATCTTGCCGTTATTTTTTCTGTTATTATGGGAATCTATTCACTCTATTTATTTACAGCGCTTTCTGAAAAAAAGTTAACTGAAAAACTAAAAATTCAGGCGGTCACTTTTTCAACTGAAAACGACCCGGAAGCGGAACATCTTTTACTTGATTTGTGGCCGGTTTTATCAAACGATTCTACTCTTGCAGGTATGATGAAGGTTGATTATTTCGAGAAGATTGATTTTGAAAGGATATCAAACTATCTGCAGGAAAAATATTTCACCGGTTATTGGAGGAATTTTAATTTTTATCCCCCTGTTTTATGTCGTAATGATCAGTCGTTGTGGGTTGGCCAGGGGAGTGAAGTCATGGAAAACTGTTTTAGTTTTTTTGAAGACCGGATTCGCAGGGATGGACATCAGCTCACAGGTACAAACTTTTATTTTATTGATAATCAGGGTGGGCGATCCTATTATATCGGACGTTTATTTTTTAAGACACACAGAGGTTCTGCAAACGGACTTTTCATCGAATTTTACAGCGATGTAAATGTGTTCCAACCAGGATATTCTGAGCTGCTGCTCGATAAAAAATACAATGGATATGCAAGGCTTAAGGATTATTCATTTGCAAAATATATAAACGGGAAAATTGTTCTCAGAAACGGAGAATTTCCATATGATGAGACAGATGCGGCATATGTTGAAGAGAGTCGCGATTATAAATTTTTTAATACTGAAGGATTTAAGCATATCCTGTACAAGAATGGAAATGCAACTGTTTTGATCAGCAGACCGGAACTTACTGCAGAAGACATGATAATATCATTTGCCTACCTGTTCGCATTTATTCTCCTGTTTTTTAATCTGTTGTTATTGATTGTCAGACGACCTGAACTGAAAATTCTTTTAAATTTAAACTTCAGGCAAAAACTGCAATTGTCTTTTATAGGGGTGCTTTTATTCTCATTTTTGTTGATAGGAGGTGTGGTTGCATCTTTCACCATAAGCCAATACCAGACAAAACACAATGAAAATCTCAAGGAAAAACTTAATTCCATTTATCTGGAACTGGAATCAAAAATATCGATGGAGAAACAAATTTCAATTGATTGGAGGAGTAGTAATTACACCTCTCTGAATGATCTTCTTATTAAGCTTTCAAACGTCTTCAAAACGGATATTAACCTGTATGATTTATATGGATTTTTAATTGCAACATCGAGGCCTGAGATTTTTTTTCGGGATTTGACAAGTCGCAGGATAAATAATATGGCATTAATTAATCTTGCCGATCTTACAAGAAGTGAGTATTATCAGAAGGAAAAGATCGGAAGTCTGGAATATATATCAGTATATGTTCCTTTTTTCAATACAAATAACGAGTTAATCGCGTATCTGAATCTTCCATATTTCAGAATGCAAAATGTTCTCGCTAAAGAGATATCAAATCTGGTAGTTGCTGTTATTAATTTCACACTACTCCTTATCGTCATTACAATGACTCTGGCAGTCATTATCAGCGGAAGGCTTACCTCTCCTCTGATGATGCTCGGAGAGGGGCTTGCTTCAGTCGGTGTTGGCAGAAAAAGTGAACATTTAGTATATAAAGGAAATGACGAAATAGGCGAGCTTGTGAAGCAGTATAACAGGATGGTTGACGAGATCGAAGATAGTACCCTCAAGCTTGCCAATTCTGAAAGGGAATATGCATGGAGGGAGATGGCAAAACAAATTGCCCATGAAATTAAGAACCCTCTGACCCCGATGAAATTAAATGTACAGCAGCTTTTAAAATCGTGGAATGATGAAGCGCCCGGATTTGAAAAGAAACTTGAGCAGTTTACTTTAAACCAGATTGAGTATATTGATAACCTTTCATCTATTGCATCAGCCTTTTCTTCATTCGCGAAAATGCCTGGGACCAATCCCATGGAGGTTAATCTGCTCGACCAGATAAAAACAACGCTTGAACTTTTTAAGAATACCGGCAACATAACCTTCAGGGTACATTGGCCTCATGAAAGTAAAATTATTGTATATACTGATAAAGAGCATCTTAACGGAGTCTTTTCGAATCTTTTCAAGAATGGGATACAGTCAATTCCCCAGGGACGCGATGGCCTTATTAAAGTTAACATTGATGTTAAAAACGATAAAGTTATAGTGGCAATTTCTGATAATGGCGCCGGGATTCCTGAAGATTTGCAGAAAAAGCTGTTCACACCAAATTTTACGACCAAATCCTCCGGGATGGGGTTGGGATTATCAATTGTAAAAAAATATATTGAAAGTGCAAACGGCAGAATCTGGTTTGAGTCGGAGGCTGATAAGGGTACTGTTTTTTATGTTGAACTGCCACTTATGTACACTGTTGAAAAATTGGGATAAATTATACCGTCGTATTATTAACCGGCATTAAATAATTCAATTAAATAGTTATATTAGCGGTTCATATCAGGGTCTGATGACAGGAAGGTCGAGTTGGGATATTAAAAAAGTGCTATTTAGTCTGATAATTCTTTCAGGATTAGCTGTTTCTGTCTTTTCTCAGGATAAGCAAATCAGCGGTGTAATAAATGTTTACAGACGCGTGGTTGCAATCGGACCGGGCGCTGATAATGTTATTTTGAACAATGTTGATTCTATTGCTCCCGGCGATACGGTACTTCTTATCCAGATGAAAGGAGCAATTATTTATGAGCCGGAAACATCTTTTTTCGGCTCTTACAGAGAGTCGATAGGAGTCCCCGGGTCAAGTGAATTCCTGATAGTCCACTCTGTGAACACCGGAACAAAGAGTGTCATATTCACCAACGATATTTCAAATGGTTATAATGTAACGGGAATGGTTCAGTTAATAAAAGTACCTTCCTATAATTCAGTAACCGTACAAGCTGATCTGACTTGCCAGCCATGGGATAGTACAAATAAAACCGGTGGCGTACTGGCTATGATAGTTGAAAGAAATCTTACTCTGGATGCAAATATTAATGTAACAGGGAAGGGTTTTGCAGGGGGCGCCACTTCCCCCGGGCAGGGTATCTGTTTAGGAACAAATACAGTCTTATATGACAAATTCAGTTATCCGGTTAGCTACACAAATTCAGGCTATAAAGGAGAAAGCCAGGCAATTAAGGTATTTATTAATGCTTCCAATATGCCTTCAATCTTTCCGGCTTATGCCAAAGGGAAAGGGAATAATTTTACAGGAGGCGGCGGAGGTAACGGTAAGTTTTCAGGTGGTGGTGGCGGTTCAAATTATGGAGTTGGCGGAAAGGGAGGCAGGGAGATCGCGACTTGTACACCATCGCCGGGCGATGGTGGTATTGGAGGGCGACAAGTGAGATTCACAGATCTGGATGGTCGCATATTCCCCGGTGGTGGCGGCGGATCATCAACCTATGAAATTGGTTCTACCTCTTCTCCCGGCAGCCGGGGCGGAGGAATAGTAATAATTTTATGTGATACCCTGAAAGGTAAAGGTAAAGTCATAAAAGCTGATGGAGCCACAGCAATAACTTCTGCCGGTTTGAATGCCGGGGCAGGAGGCGGCGGAGGCGGAGGATCAATAGCCATTCATCAGCAAAGCTTTTCAACAAAATTAGAAACTTCTGCTTTAACTCTTTCTGCAAACGGGGGGAAAGGCGGGAATAGTAATGTAAACTTCGGAGAGGGTGGCGGTGGTGGCGGTGGCCTGATAGTGACAAACAATACTTTAATTCCGGTAAATGTTATAAAGACAGTTACAGGTGGAACAGGTGGAACAAGATCAGGCGGATCAACAAGCGGAACGGCTGGTTTAAGCGGGCAGAGTCTTACAACTTTTATACCCGTTCTTACCGGTTTCCTTTTTAATGCAGTTCGTTCGTCTGTAACCGGTAATCAGGTTGACTCGGTTTGCTCTGATATGCTTCCTCCGAAGATAAGAGGAACCAATCCTGTCGGTGGAACTGCACCCTACATATATGCGTGGGAAAAAAGCTATGATCAGAATACATGGATACCTCTTGTTAATGATGCTGATCCTGTAAATTATACTCCTGTCATGAAAGAGACGGCTACTGTATATTTCAGAAGAACTGTAACCGATTCGTCAGTTCCTGTTAACCTGATTGATATCTGCAAACCGGTAATGATTTTTATTCAGCCAAATATTAAAAATAATATTATCGGGGATTCGAATACATTATGCGTTAAGGGTGATCCTCTTTTACTGAAACAACTTTTGCCTGATTTGATCGTTCCATCCGCAAAAAATATTTTTTTTAATTGGCAGGATAGTTCTGCTACCGGCTCCTGGGGATTAACAAAAGCTATATCTAAGAATTATGATCCACCTGCCGGACTTGAAAAAACAACATGGTACAGACGTACCGTCTCCTCCGGAAGATGTGTTGATTCAACAGCTATAGTGAAGATTACGGTTCTTGTGGCCATAAACAACAATTCAATACTGAATTCACCGGCTGATATTTGTTATGGAATGAAATTTACCGATCTTTCTGCAACGAATGTTCCGTCGATGACAGGTGGGGATAATACATATAAATTCAAGTGGGAAAGCAACATAAACAGCGCAGGGTGGGTAACTGCACCCGGAGTAAGTAACATGGCCGGCTACAATCCTGTTGAACTTCCTCAGAGGCTCCCGTTGAATGAATACTACTTCCGGCGTATTGTTTATTCGGGAAATAATGATGTATGTAAGGATACCAGCGCTTCTGTTCACCTTAAAGATTTTCCGGCTATTTCAAATAATACAATATCTGCAAATCAGATTATTGGACATGACAGCATACCCGATCCACTCATTGGGCTTCAACCTGGTAACGGTGACGGAACATATTCTTATTTATGGCTGAGCAAGACCAAAATCAAGCCTTGGGATACTGCTCCTCCGGTCAATAACGGGAATAGCTACTATCCTGCTTCTCTGACCGATACAACATGGTATAGAAGGGCTGTCATATCTTCTGTATGTAAAGACTCAAGTAATATAGTAGTTGTTAATGTGCATAAAGCTATAACCAATAATACTATATCTTTTGTTTCCGGCGCTGTTGAAGATACAATTTGTTATGGTTCGGTTTCCGGTCTGCTTAAAGGTACAGTTCCGGCAGGAGGAAGCAGAATAACAGGAATAAATAATCCTGGCGACTATGCATATAAATGGTATCGTTCCACCGATGGTAACACATGGAATGAGATAGTCGGATCCACCGGTCAGAATTATCAGCCGGTTGCTCTTTTACAGACTACTTTCTTCAGAAGAGAAGTTGTTTCTCCGGCAGTTACTCCTTCATCAGTTTCTATAACGAATATTATTATCATCACGGTTCTTCCCCCGGTATCAAATAAGATAGCAGGCAGCGATTCAATCTGCTATAACACACAACCAGCTCTATTGCAAGGAGTTAATCTTTCAGGCGGAGACAATATATACATATTTACATGGCAGGATAGTACCAATGTTGCCGGATGGAAAAATATTCCCGGCGGTACTACCTCAACCCACCAGCCTCCAAATCTTACTTTATCTGCAAAATACAGACGAATTGTATATTCCGGAAGTAACAACTGCTGTATTAAAACTTCAAATTCAATAAGTATCGGAATTCGCCAGCTGCCGACAGGTACAATTATACATATTCCTGATACCACAATCTGTGAAGGTTCTAAGGTACGTTTAAAAATTCATTTAACAGGTAAAACAAGATGGGAAGTCACCTACAAGGAGAACCTTACAAATGGCCCTGTTTTTAAAATCGCGGCAGCTGATACAACACTTTTGGTTAGGCCTGTCCCTGGGGCTGCTAATACGACATTTAACTATTCGCTGGCTTCAGTCAGGGATAAGTACGGATGTATAGCTGCTTCACTAACAGGAGTAAGAAAGGCGGTTGTTTATAAGTTACCAAATGCTAATGCCGGACGGGATACGGTTATCTGCGGAGCAATATATGAACTGAATGCCACTCCGAGTTTTGGGACAGGAACATGGTATTTTCCTACTGCAGTTATTGCGTCAACAGCAAACAAACCTACGGTTAAAATAACCATCGATTCCACATATACAGGGAAGAATGTTGCTCATAAATTTTACTGGGAAGAGATAAACTGGCAGTGCAGGAAGAAAGATTCTGTATTAATCACTTTTGATAAGCGGGTGAGTTCAATAAATGCCGGACCTGATACTACTATCTATTCATTTGATAATATTATCCACATGGTAGCTGATCATGTTCAATCGTGGGAAACAGGGAATTGGTCGGTAGTAAGTGGGAAAGGAGATTTTAATAATAGTTCAAATAATTTAGCAGTGGTCATGAATCTTTCTGAAGGGAAGAGCACCTTTTTATGGAAAGTGACCAATAGTAAGTGCAAACTTGAGGATATAGTAAATGTTGATGTTCATAAAGAGTTTATACCTCGTGCATTTTCTCCTAATAATGATGGGTTTAATAATACATTTATAATAACAGGTTTGGATTTGATCAATCAAATAGCTGAACTGAAAATTGTTAATGGAGCAGGTAAGGAAGTTTTTTTAACTTCAAACCTCGATCGTCAGATATGGACTGATTGGGATGGAAAGAACTCCAAAGGATTTGATCTTCCCGAAGGTACATATTATTATTTGCTTAAAGTGACTTCAAAAGGTAACGGTCATGTTTTCAAGAGGAGCGGATTTATTGTTCTTAAAAGGTATTAATAGAGGTATTATAATAAAATGTTTTTGTGATATTTGATTGATGTACAGGATAAAGCTAATTTTATTTTCATTTTTTTTATATATTTTTTCGAGTACTCAGGGTCAGGCAGTATATGACTCAACCAGGATCAGCCTTGGGTATCCGATTTATAGTCAATACCTTCAAAATGGTCTGATGATAAATCCTGCCTATGCAGGGTCAAGGGGGGCGCTAAGTGGATTTCTATCTTACAGAATCCAATGGATGGGTACAAAAGGCGCTCCTGTTATTCAGTCTGTATCGCTTCACACTCCAATGGAAGATGACAAAGTGGCGCTTGGTATAATGGCTCAGTTCATGCAGTTCGGCTTTACCAGGGCAACAAGTATTTATGCTACCTATGCTTACCATATAAGGGTTGGAAACGGGAAACTTTCGTTTGGTCTGAAAGGCGGAGCAGATATATCAAAAACCGTCTATCCTGATAATAATTTCCTGACAACTCCGGGAGATCCTGTTTTTGTTAATGATAAACCTTATGTTCTTCCGAATGTTGGTGCAGGGTTATACTATTTCAGTGATAAATTATTTGGCGGAGTTTCGGTTCCGGCATTTTTCAGTTATAGAAAAACCGGAAACGGTTCTGTTCAGCTATTTCACAGGTTTAATGAATATGATTTTATTCTTTCTGCGGGAGGGGTTGTTGCATTTTCACAATTTGTAAAATTTAAACCCTCACTGCTGATAAATTATTCTTTGCAAAACACAAAAAAGCTTACCCAGTTTGACATAAATGGAAATTTTATTTTGGCAGATCTTATCTGGGTGGGTTGTTCGTGGAGGACATCTGAGCAAGTTGTCGTGGGGATTCTTCAGGTTCAACCTAATCCACAGTTGATGTTTGGATTCTCATATGATTATCCGGCTGGAAGAATGAATTCTTACTCGAAAGGATCAAGCGAGTTTATTTTAAGATATGAATTCGGTTCAAAGGTAAGCGCTGCTAATCCAAGGTATTTCTGATTTTATGATGAAAAAGATCTTATATATCATAACAGTTGTTCTAATTGGTTCGCTTGTTTCATTACAAACAAAAGCACAGGAGTCTTTTGTCTATGCAGTTAAACGGATGTCCTTTAATACAGATGCTTTCAGCGAAATCTCTCCGGTAATAGTGAAAGATAGTATTATATTTTGTTCCGACAGGCGTTTCAGCTGGTTTAAGGACCGGACCGCCTTTGATGGCCACCGTCTCTATAATATCTATATGGCAGATAGAAAAGATACTTTGCCGGGGAAAACCCTGAAAGAGTTAAAGAGCGAGCGAAGTTTCCTATTCAATAATGGGCCTTTATGTTTTGCTCCTGATGGCAAAACAGTCTATTTTACAAGCGAAGATGAGACAGGAATACCGGCAAAGAAAAAAGATTACAAAAACCATAGCGGGATATTTATTGCTGACCTTTCAGGTACAAACCTGATATCTTTACGTCCATTTAAGTATAATAATCCGCAATATGAAGTGGGTCAGCCAAGTATAAGCAGCAATGGCAAATTTCTTTTCTTTGCCTCTGATATGCCGGGAGGTCAGGGAGGGTCTGATCTCTATTATTGTGAATTAATTGACGGAGAGTGGTCTGTACCGGTGAACCTGGGGCCTGAAGTAAACTCATCGGGAACTGAAAACAATCCTTATTTACACTCCTCAGGAAAACTATTTTTCACTTCAAACCGCGCGGGTGGTATTGGGAAACTTGATATCTATTATACATCATCTGATAATAGCGCGTGGGATGATCCTGTACTTCTTCCTGAACCCGTGAATTCAACATTTGACGATTTTGCTTTTGTTGCTGAGGACAGCCTTAATACAGGTTATTTCTCGTCAAACCGACTCGGAAGTGATGATATTTACGAATTTACATCATCAATAATTTGGAAAGCTCCAATAATAAGGAAAGCTTCCTGTGACTCACTTCAAAAAAATTATTATTGTTACAGGTTTCTTGAAGAGAATGCTGTTGAACTTGATTCTGTTCCTTTTCGGTATGAATGGAAATTTGGTGATGGAAACATGGCTGATGGCCCGGTAGTTGAGCATTGTTATAGTGGCCCTGGTACTTATTTGGTGCAACTTGATGTTGTAAACCTTGTTACCGGCGAGACAATATTTAATGAAAAAAATGATACCCTTATTGTAAAAGATATTGAGCAGCCTTATATCTCAGGGCCCGACACTATCAATATTGGTCAGCAGATAATGCTGAGCGCTGACAGCACTAACCTGCCGGGGTGGAAAATCGCTCAGTATTACTGGAACTTCGGTGACGAAACAATTGCACTTGGTAAAGAAGTTGATAAGACTTATTTTAAACCGGGAACTTTTAACATTCAGCTTATTGTATCAACCGAACCGGAACCGGGAGGTATAGCGAGGGAAGGTTGTGTTTCAAAAAATATTTTTGTAATAGGTCAGCCCTGATGATGAAAATAACTATTTTTGAGATTAATGATTATTTACAAACCATATTATAGAGTTCTGATTCTCGTTTTCTTACTTGGATTGCCGGCCACATTCAGATTATCAGGGCAGGAAGTTCCGGGGAAAGATGAAAATATACCTTTCCTGGTAACTTTTGGACAATTTGGCAGGACATCATGGGGAGATGATGACTTTTACCAGATATTTTTCTTTACTATTCCACGGGATTTCAAGCAACAGTTCTACATAAGGGTTTTTGATCCTGATTGCGGTGGCGAAAATGATGAAATACAAGGAGATTTTAATACTAAAACCAAGTTCTCCGTATATGGAGGCAAAGGGGTGGATCCTGAAAAAAACGAAGAATCGAAAGGACTCGTGAAGGGTTCAAACTATAAAACAGGTAATTTACTGGCATCCAGGGTTTTTGGTTCTGAAGCGAAGTATGATAATAAATACTATACTTTTGGGCCCTTTAATCCGGCTGAAGGAGATTTTAATGAGAAATGGAACAGTAATATTTTTAAAATTGTCTGTGAAGGAATAAGTGGTGATGATGGAAATCTGTACAGGTACTTTCTTAGCCGCGATCCGAATAAAAACCTTGCAATAGAAGGAGCCAATGCATTCACTTATGAATATACATTCCGTATGTGGAATGATTTTAAAAGTGTTGCCCATATCTATCCATATATTGATACCGGTATTGTATCAATAAAACAGAGTAATTTTGACTGGGATGATGATGGTAATATAATGGTGGTTTCCCGGTATAAACAGGGAATCCCGGTTCCTATTTCAAATGAAGATAACTGGATCTTTTCTACAATTCCGATCGAATCTGCAGAAGTGAATTCTTCACTGGATTTCCAGTTTCATAAAAAACAGGGAGAACTTGTTAAAAATAATAATGTTGTAGTTAAGCTGGAAAACCAGAGGGGCGATGCCCTGAAGTTTTTTAGTTCACCCATTGGCGGAGTACCTGTTTACCAGCTTAAAACAACTATTATCAAACTACCTCCAAAAAAATAATAGGAGCCGCTAATGAGACTTAATACTACTTTGAAAATATTAAGCGGCATAATGGGATGCTTATTTTTATCTTCTGCAGCGTTGTATGGTCAGACTTTTAGTTTTAAGAATTATGGAGCAGAAAGTAATATCCCAAGTGGTTTTGTATATACCATAAACCAATCAAATGATGGGTTCTTATGGGTAGGAACAGGTAATGGATTATCGCGTTTTGACGGTTTTAGTTTTTTTAATGTTCAATTCCCCGATTCTTCAACCGGCCGTTATCCAACTGTCAGCCTTAAAGACCGAAAAGGAAGACTATGGTTTGGTTTCAGTGATGGCATGGTATTCTATGCAGAAAAAAATAACCTGGTACATGTTCCTCTTGCAAATTCAAAGAGCATCAGCGATCTTCTTGAAGGAGCTGATGGACTGATATATATAGTCCCTCAGGGGGAAGCGATTTTCAGCATTAACCCAATAAAACCTGAAGAGATACACCGGTACTTCTTTGCCACTGATCCCGTGATGTTCTGCGCTTCTTTTACTACCGCGGGGAGTTTACTTATCGGCACCCAGGAAAATGTTATGATATGCAAGCTGAAAAATGATTCCGTGTCAGTGACAAATGTCATTGAAGGCTTCGAAAATTCAAATGTTACATCAATACATCAAACTGATGATAGCACAAAATTTGTCCTCGGTACTGATGGATCGGGACTATTTCAATTGTATTTATCTCGTGAGGGAAATGTTTTAACGCGCTTCCGGGATCATCCCGAATGGGAATCTCTTAGTATTCAATCGATATCAGATGATTCCGAAAATTCGCTCTGGGTATCCACTTTCGGATCCGGAGTAATCCAATTACACCTCTCAGATAATAACGATACTGTTAAATGGGCACGTACCTTTAATATTAACTCCGGGCTGAATACAAATGATATAAAAATAGTTTTTCAGGATATCGAAGGGAATTTCTGGATCGGTTTTTATGGAGAAGGTATCTCAATACTGACATCATATTCTTTCAGTTATTATACACCTGGAAAGAATTCCGGGAATAACAATATTATTTATATAAACAGTTTTAAAGACAAATATATCCTGGGTACACCAACCGGGTTTCATCTGTTTGATCCTGTTACCGGGAAGTCTGTCACTTTTACTGACCTTTCGGGGCAGGTTGGCAAAGCTGAGATCATTTCCTTTTATCTTGACCCGGAGGAAAATCTATGGATAGGAACAGGAGGAACCGGTTTGTTTGTCAGAGACAGTTCCGGCTCAGTAAAGCTGTTTTACAAGTCAGGAGACACCGGAGCTGATTTTATTAAGGATATTGAAATGGATAATCAGAATATCTGGCTGGCAACAACTAATGGAGTAATTGTTTTGGACAGAAAGAGCGGGAAGCAGAAGAAGAAATTTGATACCAATAATGGATTGCCACATAACAGTATTAATAAAATATTAATTGCCCGCGATGGGAATGTCTATATTGCCACCGAGAGTGACAGGTTGTATAGAATTGATCGCGATTTCAATATCACAGCAGGTTCTGCCATTATGTACGGAAACGCTATCAATAAAATTCTCTCATTTTCAGAAAACAGCGATGGAGTCATTTGGGCCGCAACCAGGGGCAATGGGATTTTTGAATGTTTAAATGATTCAGTTTCAGCTATAACCAGGTCTAATGAACTGATGTCAAACTACTGTTACAGTATCTTTGCCGATTCTGAAAAAAATATATGGATTGGTCATGAAAAAGGTTTTTCAAGATTTAATCCCAAAAACGGGACAATGAAGATTTTTGGGACCGATTTTGCAAAAGGCGGTGTTTGTAATCCTGGTAGTATGTTCGAATCGGCCGACAAAAAAATCTTCATCGGAACTACCGAGGGTTTGATTGTTTATGACAGGCTGAATGACAAAAAAAACATGGTTGCCCCTTTCAACAATATAAACTTTGTAACAATCAACGACTCAATATTTAATTATCAACCATCATATTCACTTCCATATAGTAAGAAGTATGTAATAAGGGTTAATTATTCAGGAATTAATTTCAGCGCCCCTGATAAAGTATTTTATAGTACATATCTTGAAAATTTTGATGGTGACTGGAGTAAAATGAATAAATCAAGAGAAGTAAACTATAATCTCAGCGATGGAAATTATAAATTCAACCTGATATCTGTAAACGAAGACGGTTTGTCGCAGGAAACTCCGCTATCATTTGATCTTTCAATTAAGCAGCCTGTCTGGAGAACCTGGTGGTTCATTCTGTTATTAATCTCAACTGTAACCGGCATTCTGCTAATTGTAATACATGCGAGAGATAAAGCTCAGAAGAAGATTCAGGCATACCTTGAAAAAGAGCTTGAAGCCAGGACAAGCGTTATAAGGAGGCAGAAAGCAGAAATCGAGCTTCAGAACATTGAGATCACTGATAGCATTAACTACGCCAAAGTGATACAAACGAGCATTTTACCGGATATCAGCAAGCTGAAGGAAACATTCAGAGATGCCTTCATCCTGTTCCACCCCCGCGATATTGTAAGCGGAGATTTTTACTGGTTCGATAAACTCGGAGATGATAAATTTATTATAGTATGCGCCGATTCCACCGGGCACGGAGTCCCGGGGGCATTCATGTCAATGATAGGCTCAACCCTGTTGCAGGATATCGTTACGCGACAGAAAATATCAAAACCATCCCTGATTCTGACTCAACTGGATAAACAGATTTTTTCCACCCTTAATCAGAATGTGGAATTGGGAGTTTCAAATGACGGAATGGATATGATAGTTTGTGAACTTGATATTAAAACGCGCCATATAAGATTTGCTTCTGCAATGCGCCCTATAATAATAGTTCTTGGCGGCGAATTATTTTATATCAGGGGTAACAGATTATCTGTAGGCGGAGAATCTCTTTTCGAGAAATACTTCGATGATCAGGAATATTCCCTTAATGAAGGAGATTCTATTTACCTCTTCTCCGACGGTTTCCCTGATCAGTTTGGCGGGGCAGATGGTAAAAAAATGAAAATAGCAAGGTTAAAGCGGCTTATTGAACAAGTATCTGACTTACCGATGGATGAACAGAAAGAGGCAATGTTAAAATTCTTCTCTAATTGGAAAGGCGCTTATAATCAGGTTGATGATGTTATTGTTATGGGACTGAAAATCTAACCGGTTACTTTATATAAATATCATTCACAGATATAATTATTTCACTTGTGGATGCAATATTGCTTTCATTCAAAGCCCTGTCCTGAATATAAAAATCATATTTGATGGTATCGCCCGGAGAATAAAACAAATACAGAAAAATGACGGAGATAGTACCTTTCAAAATCTTGTTCTGACCCAACCTCTCCATGTAAGGGATTCTATATGATGAGGGCTTGAACGGATCATTATCTCCTGAAGGAACCATATCTCCATTTGTTTTCCTGAATAAGGTAAAGAATAAATTTGTTGCATCAGGCTGATTTTCCGAAGGTGTTTTTAACCCAAGGTCGCCGTCCCCGTCTTCAAAATAAAACTTCAGCCTTCCTCCCTTTGCACTGTTACCCAAAATATCTATCGTATCAAAAACAGCAAAACTGGTGAATTCAATACGTGGAACGGGTGGCAACTTCTCTATTTTCCGGCAGGAACACAGGGCAGATACAGCTATTAAAACTGTGACCAAAAATTTTATTGTTCTCATGGTTTTTAAAGTAATGAATTTTTTTGTACAAAAACCACACCAAATTTGATTATTTTTTTCTGAAAAATATCCTGATCGGAACACCCGTGAACTCAAATTTCTCTCTCATCCTGTTCTCCAGATACCTCTTGTAGGGATCCTTAACATACTGGGGGAGGTTACAGAAAAATGCAAAAGCCGGGGTATAAATCGGCAACTGTGTTACATATTTGATCTTAACATATTTGCCTTTTAATGCCGGTGGAGGGTTATTCTTAACAACCTGGAGCATTACATCATTTAATTCCGAAGTGCTGATCTTCCTGTTCCTGTTTTGGTTAACCTTCTCAACCAGCTCAAGCACCTTGTGAATTCTCTGTTTGTTAATAGCAGAGATAAACAGTATCGGGTAATCAGTGAACGGGGCTGTTTTTTCTTTTATATCTCTTTCAAACTGAGTTGTAATATTATTTTCTTTTTCAATCAGATCCCATTTATTCACCAATATTATCATGCCTTTATTATTCTTTTGGATTAGCGACATGATATTAAGGTCCTGCGCTTCAATCCCTCTTGTGGCATCAATAAGGAGGAGGCATATATCTGAATTTTCGATTGTTCTGACAGCCCTCATAACCGAATAGAACTCGATATCCTCACTCACTTTGCCTTTCTTTCGTAAGCCGGCTGTATCAACCAAAAGAAAATCGTGCCGGAATTTATTATACCGGGTGTATATTGAATCGCGCGTTGTTCCGGCCACCGGTGTGACAATATTTCTTTCTTCCCCGAGAAGAGAATTTACCAGCGATGATTTGCCGACATTCGGACGTCCTACAATTGCTATCCTTGGTAAATCGGGCATGACTCCCGGATCTTCTTCCGGTAAATTCTTTACAACCTCATCAAGCAATTCGCCTGTGCCGCTTCCGTTCATGGAGCTTAATGGGAAATAATCTCCAAGGCCAAGGTTGTAAAATTCGGTGGCATCCATCAGTCTTTCGCCATTGTCAACTTTGTTCACGACAACCATTACTTTCTTGTCAACCCTTCTCAGAAGCGAAGCTACCGAGGTATCCAAATCGTGAATACCACAGGTTACATCAACCATGAACAATATAAGATCCGATTCTTCTATTGCAAGAAGAACCTGTTTATTAATCTCTTCTTCGAAAACATCATCGGAGTTCTGTACATATCCACCGGTATCGATAACTGAAAAATCCATTCCATTCCAGTGCGACATCCCATAGTTACGATCGCGGGTAACTCCGCTCACTTCGTCAACTATTGCCTCTCTCGAATCGACAAGTCTGTTGAAAAGTGTTGATTTTCCAACATTTGGTCTGCCTACTATTGCAACTATTCTACTCATAAAAAAATTTAAAATTCGTCTTAACGATAAC
>JBAXXU010000081.1:0-19023 GCA_037127735.1 Bacteroidota bacterium | reverse complement strand
ATTCCTCCGAGATAGGAATATAGTTCGTTTTCAACATCTTCCCTTATCATCTTAACATTGTTTTTTGTATGAAAAACAATATGGACATAAATTTGAACAAATGATTGTGACATAAATATTCCTTTTGATCAAATTTACTAGATCTTGGCAAAACAAGAAATTTCTTATGATAGAATTTGTCTGTCGGCTGAATTCTATTTTGCCCGCTATGGGGCTTAAAAGGTTTCTATATGTTCATAGACAGGGCGCTGCCCTGTCTTAACCTATTTTCAGGCCTACGGCCTTTATAAGCAAAGATTATCATCCGCTTTGCGATTAAAAAAATCAAAGATAAACCGGCTTCCTGCTATATTGAAAAGGCCGTAGGCCTGAAATATTTTAACATTGGGCGGAGCCCGATGTATAAAGTCTCACCTGAAAATTTTATAAAGCCCCGGAGTGGGCTTAATAGAAAGATATCGGAGATCCTGTTGCCCGGTGTTAGATATTCCGCCCTTGCCCGGGTTGATTAAAAAACTCAGGAATGAAAAATGCCCCGGAATATTTACTCCGGAGCATTTTTTGAGCACATTTTTTAATTTCTGAATTTGATATTAAAGCACAGATTATAAGCTATATAAAAACCGGTATGCTGTGCTCAATACATCAAAGATACAAACTGAAAGCAATTCACAACATCCTTTAGTATTACAACATTTAAACGATGGCTGTGCTCAATACATCAAAGATACAAACTGAAAGCAATTCACAACAAATTCATAATCTGTAATTTTGTAAGTCCTGCTGTGCTCAATACATCAAAGATACAAACTGAAAGCAATTCACAACTGCACTTCAGTTGTGGCTAACATGTAATTCGCTGTGCTCAATACATCAAAGATACAAACTGAAAGCAATTCACAACTGCCCGAAGCAGGGCAATAATAAATGGTAAGCTGTGCTCAATACATCAAAGATACAAACTGAAAGCAATTCACAACACTCCTGTCATAATGGGTAGTATTGCAGGAGCTGTGCTCAATACATCAAAGATACAAACTGAAAGCAATTCACAACAGTAGCTTACATGGTGATGGATGAGGCTACGCTGTGCTCAATACATCAAAGATACAAACTGAAAGCAATTCACAACAGTGCTGGCCCTGCGTCTTTATAAGCATCAGCTGTGCTCAATACATCAAAGATACAAACTGAAAGCAATTCACAACTTACTACGAATAGCCTTCGATTAAAACCTTGCTGTGCTCAATACATCAAAGATACAAACTGAAAGCAATTCACAACGGTGTTTCAAATGGGTATTCTTTACTCTCAGCTGTGCTCAATACATCAAAGATACAAACTGAAAGCAATTCACAACTGACATCTTCATACTGACCCATTGCGTGACGCTGTGCTCAATACATCAAAGATACAAACTGAAAGCAATTCACAACTAAAAGATATTAACGACAATATGAGTATTCGCTGTGCTCAATACATCAAAGATACAAACTGAAAGCAATTCACAACTACCTATTCCATACATCCCCGGCCTGATAAGCTGTGCTCAATACATCAAAGATACAAACTGAAAGCAATTCACAACTGCACTTCAGTTGTGGCTAACATGTAATTCGCTGTGCTCAATACATCAAAGATACAAACTGAAAGCAATTCACAACCGCTTGCTGCTAATGCTGCCATAACTGCTAGCTGTGCTCAATACATCAAAGATACAAACTGAAAGCAATTCACAACGAACTCTTTACCAGTTGACCATTATGGAAAGCTGTGCTCAATACATCAAAGATACAAACTGAAAGCAATTCACAACACAGGCGCAAAGAATTGATTTATATAAAGTGCTGTGCTCAATACATCAAAGATACAAACTGAAAGCAATTCACAACAGATTTAGTGTTGTTGATTAATGCGCATATGCTGTGCTCAATACATCAAAGATACAAACTGAAAGCAATTCACAACTGTGTGTATACTGCGTCTAGCCAGTCATCAGCTGTGCTCAATACATCAAAGATACAAACTGAAAGCAATTCACAACCCGCCCTTATACGTATATTTTATATATTAGGCTGTGCTCAATACATCAAAGATACAAACTGAAAGCAATTCACAACTTGTTTGATGAAGTAAAGATACAACGTATTGCTGTGCTCAATACATCAAAGATACAAACTGAAAGCAATTCACAACTATTGTTTACATACCTTGTGTATGCTTTTTGCTGTGCTCAATACATCAAAGATACAAACTGAAAGCAATTCACAACATGTTCCAGGTGAAGAAGTTTCATACGCTAGCTGTGCTCAATACATCAAAGATACAAACTGAAAGCAATTCACAACAAAGACACGAAGGGCATATATTGGAAAGCGGCTGTGCTCAATACATCAAAGATACAAACTGAAAGCAATTCACAACTCATATGCACACATTCCGGGAGTCGTTAATGCTGTGCTCAATACATCAAAGATACAAACTGAAAGCAATTCACAACAAGATCTCCTGATCATACAAAAACACATTTGCTGTGCTCAATACATCAAAGATACAAACTGAAAGCAATTCACAACGCAGTGGTAAGCTGTAACTTAGTTGTGGAGGCTGTGCTCAATACATCAAAGATACAAACTGAAAGCAATTCACAACCGAACGGCAATGGCTTTTTACGATTATTTGCTGTGCTCAATACATCAAAGATACAAACTGAAAGCAATTCACAACTATTGGTGGATCTCCGAACAATGTCTACAGGCTGTGCTCAATACATCAAAGATACAAACTGAAAGCAATTCACAACCTTCAAACCTTTATTATAAATTTATTATATGCTGTGCTCAATACATCAAAGATACAAACTGAAAGCAATTCACAACTTACTTCGTTCTTTGAAATACGAGTTATCCGCTGTGCTCAATACATCAAAGATACAAACTGAAAGCAATTCACAACTAACTTTTATTAGGTTATATTAAAAATTTAGCTGTGCTCAATACATCAAAGATACAAACTGAAAGCAATTCACAACTAATTTCCTTTCGTTGGGATCATCCATGAAGCTGTGCTCAATACATCAAAGATACAAACTGAAAGCAATTCACAACTATTTCCTGTTTTCCAACCATCTTTCCACTGCTGTGCTCAATACATCAAAGATACAAACTGAAAGCAATTCACAACGTCCCCTACCATCGATGATAGTCCCTTAAAGCTGTGCTCAATACATCAAAGATACAAACTGAAAGCAATTCACAACTATTTTACTCGATGATATACGAAAATAGTAGCTGTGCTCAATACATCAAAGATACAAACTGAAAGCAATTCACAACTACCTTCAAACGGCGTAAAAATAGATGATAGCTGTGCTCAATACATCAAAGATACAAACTGAAAGCAATTCACAACACGATTTGGAGCGTGGTGAAGAGGAAGAATGCTGTGCTCAATACATCAAAGATACAAACTGAAAGCAATTCACAACGATTAACGCTCTTTACGCTATCGCTCTCAGGCTGTGCTCAATACATCAAAGATACAAACTGAAAGCAATTCACAACCACCTTGCGCCTCAATAATCTTAGGGTTATGCTGTGCTCAATACATCAAAGATACAAACTGAAAGCAATTCACAACTAATAAGATCATTGAAGATTTTCTTGATGCGCTGTGCTCAATACATCAAAGATACAAACTGAAAGCAATTCACAACCATATTCTAAGATTATATTTTTGATTATTTGCTGTGCTCAATACATCAAAGATACAAACTGAAAGCAATTCACAACGGATTAAACGCAATACAATTTACACGTCCTGCTGTGCTCAATACATCAAAGATACAAACTGAAAGCAATTCACAACCTTAACCGGAATTATCTTAATTATCCGCTCGCTGTGCTCAATACATCAAAGATACAAACTGAAAGCAATTCACAACTACTTTCAACCCATTCGCCAGTATTAGCCAGCTGTGCTCAATACATCAAAGATACAAACTGAAAGCAATTCACAACCTCCTGCTGCCGCTATACCTAAAACCGGGTGCTGTGCTCAATACATCAAAGATACAAACTGAAAGCAATTCACAACCCTTTAGACTCAAACGAATCAAACGAGTTAGCTGTGCTCAATACATCAAAGATACAAACTGAAAGCAATTCACAACTATGTATATG
This sequence comes from Bacteroidota bacterium, assembly GCA_037127735.1. Lineage (GTDB taxonomy): Bacteria > Bacteroidota > Bacteroidia > Bacteroidales > VadinHA17 > LD21. The sequence goes on along the minus strand of JBAXXU010000081.1, from coordinate 14,842 downwards.
TGCATGATATTCGTTTGTTTGCTGTGCTCAATACATCAAAGATACAAACTGAAAGCAATTCACAACTAGGCATCTTGTGTTATCGAGTTATCTAATGCTGTGCTCAATACATCAAAGATACAAACTGAAAGCAATTCACAACACGGATATACAAGCACCGTAACAGAAGTTTGCTGTGCTCAATACATCAAAGATACAAACTGAAAGCAATTCACAACTGTGATTCTTTTGGTTGCATTTTTATAGTTGCTGTGCTCAATACATCAAAGATACAAACTGAAAGCAATTCACAACTGTCTCGATTGTTTCTGGAAATATGAATTTGCTGTGCTCAATACATCAAAGATACAAACTGAAAGCAATTCACAACACATTAGTTGTTGAGGTAATTGCTAAAGGTGCTGTGCTCAATACATCAAAGATACAAACTGAAAGCAATTCACAACAGCAATCCAGCATCAGTGTACCTTAGCATTGGTATCATCGGCATCATCCATGTTCGATACATAGCCTTCCGGTGCAGTACAAGCCTGGAAGGGTTTGGCAGGATTTCCAAAACTATCACCGTCTTCGTCCCTGTAAAATGAAGTCACAGCACAATCTCCTGCTTTCAGGGTTTGATCCAGCGCCCTTAGTAGCGACATGTCACCCTTTGTATCACAGGAAAGTTCCCATATCATAACACCACCCAGCGATGATTTTTTTGCCAGAGCCGTCTTCTGAGATATCATGGGAATACCGTTATAGTATCTCATACCAACTGAATCCCTGTATGCATTGGTAAGATCAGTGGCAATAATTTCTGAATAATTGATGTACCTGGCAGGTGGTGTGAAATCAAATCCGTAAAATGGAAGACCGAGGGTGATATTGGCAGGCGGGATATTTCTGTCAACAGTATAGTATTTTATTGCATCTACCGCAAAGGAGTATGGTGAGTGTGACCCAATGACATTTGGCCTCCAGATGCCCGTCTTATCATAAACCATCACGTTTATAAAATCGTATGCCTCAAGCGCTTCCTGGCTTACTACTTTATCCAGATCGACTGCGCCAAGCGCTGCTGACATGCCTTTGCCTTTTGCATGAAGTGCCTTTCTTAACTCAACTACAAACGGGCCATATAATTCACCTATATATGGGAAAAGATTTCCTTCTATATCGACATCCACACCATCGAGGTTATTCTCTTCAACATATTTCACGATTTTTTTGATGAATTTTGATCTGTTTCCTGACAGTAATGCATATTTCCAGAATACTGTATCGGGTCTGCCGCCTCCACCCAGTGAGATGAATACTTTAAGATTTGCCGCATGCCCTTTTTGTACTCCTACTTTGACATCGGCCTGGTCATCCATAACAAGATAGCCATCTTTGTCAGGGCTGGCAAAGGCAAGGTTCAGATAGGTCAGTCTGTTCAGCTCAAGGGAATCGAGCTTGTCAAAATTTCCGCCACCAATGTATCCGACCACTTTAAAACTGTTATCGGGTTGGTAGATATCCGGCCCGTAATCAGGTGTTTCCGTTGTACATGAGGGACAAAGCAGAATAGTAAGAAAAAAGAATAAGAATGTGGAGCTGAATAATAATTTCATGTTTCTGGTTATTTAAGATTATAAAAAGTTATAGGTTGTGCTCAATATTTCAAAGTTATGTACAATTTTTTAAATGATAAGCAACAAAGATGGAACCAAACCCAGTAGTAAGGTAAGAACTGTAATAGCAACAAGCTGAATCCGGTAAGTTGTAGTTACAGGTATTGCAGGCCAGTCTCCTTCCTTCAGATACATGGCTATAATAGGTTTGAAATAATAAACAGCGCTGATAGCCGAGCCAATAAGGGCGAGTATAACCAGCCAGAGATAGCCATTCTCCATGGCCGTAGTGAAAATGTAATACTTGGCAGCAAAACCTGCCAGAGGAGGGATTCCGGTAAGCGAGAGCATAGCTATTGTAAGGGCGAAAGCCATATACGGATTTGTGTGGGCCAGTCCGTTAAAAGTCTCAATATCATCATTATGTCTCACTTCCCTTACAAGTATTATAATTCCGAATGCAGCAATTGTAACAATTGAATATGAGGTTGCATAGAGAAGCAGGGCGCCGGCTGAGGTTTCATTGATGGCAACAATCCCCATTATCATGTAACCCGCGTGAGCTATGCTCGAATATGCAAGAAGCCGTTTCATATTATTCTGGTAGAGCCCTGCCAGGTTGCCTACAAATATTGTTGCAACAGAGAATATCAGAAGTGTTTTCACCCAAAGCTCACTCACATTGCTGAAACAGATATCGAACAACCTGTAAAAAGCAGCTATTCCTGCAATTTTTACCACTGTAGCCATAAAAGCCGTTATGAGGGTCGGTGAACCGTGATAAACATCAGGCGCCCAGAAGTGGAAAGGGGCGACAGCAAGTTTGAAGGATAACCCTATCATTATAAGGATTAAACCTACTCTGAAATAGGACGGAAGGGAATGTTCATTCAGCAAAGTATAAGAAGCAATTTCGTTCAGATTAAAGGAACCTGTCGAACCATAAATGAGAGCTATCCCAAATAACAAAAACCCTGTGGCAAATGAACCGGTAAGAAAATACTTCATGGCAGCTTCATTTGAAGCGAGATCAAATTTTTTGCTTCCGGCAAGAATGTACATTGAAATAGAGAGTATTTCAATACCAAGGAACAGCATCACAAGATTTGAAAATGAGGTCATTACAATGGCGCCTGCCAGTGCAAAAAGCATAAGGGAGTAAATATCCTCAAGAGGCCTTTCAACGCTCCGGTAATAATTCCCCGAAAACATGAAAACAAGACCGCTTGTAAAGATCAGTACTCCGTTGAATGCAACTGAGAAATTATCGATGATCATCATTTCACTGAAATAGTGATAATTGCTGTTCCATTCCGTTAAGTTAATACCAAATGAAATGATAAGACCAATCATGATGAAAGGAAGTATCCATCTCTTCTTTTCCATAATTCCGAGGAGCATGGTAATCATCCCTAAAACAACCGTTGAAATCAAAGCGCCCATAAGGTTTATCCTTTTAATATGGTGTTACAATAAGGTAATTAAGTATTGTTTTTACTGCAGGCTCTGCCAGATGCAAAAAAGGCGATGGGTAACAACCAATCAGGATAACCAGGACAGCCAGCGGTATTAATGCAGCTAACTCCTTCACTGATAATTTAACCGGCATAGTTACGAATGGCTCAGGTATCGGCCCTAACATCACTTTCTGATACATCCTGAGCATATAAACAGCGCTGAAAATAACAGTTGTACCTGCAAATGCTGCCATCAGGGCATTATATTTGAACAGGCCTGTCAGGAGCATGAATTCACCTACAAATCCATTGGTTAGGGGAAGGGCTATAGTACCAAGAAGAATAACCATCAACAATATTCCGAGAGAAGGAGATATTTTACCAAGGCCCCCCAACTGATTAATATCCCTGCTTTTGAACCTTGTCTGAATAATATCGATAATGATGAATAGCCCAACTACATTAATACCATGTGAAATCATTTGTATTACCGCGCCGTTAAGGGCAATCGGATTCAACGAAAGGGCGCCTGCAGAGATGAGCCCCACATGTGCAATTGATACCCATGCAACAAATCTTTTAAGGTCATTTTGTTTCAGGGCAATTATTGAAGCATATATTATCCCTGCCACAACCATTGCTGTAATTCCGGTCTGCAAAACAGGGAAAACATCGTGACAGAAAGGAATTAAGAGCCTGATAATTCCATAGATACCCATTTTCAGCATAACTCCGGCCAAAATCATACTACCTGCAGCCGGAGCTTCGGTATATGTATCGGGCTGCCATGTATGAAAAGGAATAATCGGGATCTTTATAGCGAAAGCAATAAAGAAGGCAGCAAAGAGCCAGATTTGATCCCCCCGCGTAGCAGCGACTTTATAGAGCGCTGAAAATTCCCCTGAATGTGGATATGGAGTATGAAGATACAACCATATCAAAGCGCCAAGCATCAATAGACTTCCGGTAATTGTATAGATGAAGAATTTGAATGTAATCCTGATCCTGTCCTTCCCTCCCCACAAAGCGATAATAAAATAGGCAGGGATAAGCGCCAGTTCCCAGAAAATATAAAAAACAATGCCATCCTGCGCTATGAAAACACCAATCAATGATGCTTCCATAATTAAAATAAGTCCGTAGAAAATGTTCAAACTTCTTGACTGAAAGGCAGATGAGGCGAGGATAATTATCGGGAAGAGAAACGTGGTAAGGAGAACCAGCAGCAGACTTATACCATCCATTGCAAAATGAAAATTTACCCCCAAACCCTTTATCCATGGCAGTGAAAATGATAGTTCAGGCAATCCGGTATTCTGAAATTTTGATAATATGACCAATGACAATGCAAATTCAGCCAATGAAACAATCAATGCATTACGTCTTACATTTTTGTCACTGCCTGAAAACATTACCATAACAGCGCCAAGTATAGGGATCAATATCAGAAGGAGAGTTATCATTTATTTTATTAAGTTAAAAAACAGAACAATTATAATGCAGATCACCATGGCAAACAGATAGAATCCCACATTACCGGTCTGCAGCAGGCGGATTTTGCTGCCGCAGAACATCACAAGTTTTCCAGTTGATTCAACAAGCCTGTCGAATATTTTTATATCAACATTGTTCTGAAAGAACCCCGATAACCGGTCCAGCGGTTTTACAATTAGGCTATTATAAAGTTCATCTATATAGAATTTATTGTAAGCCAGCTTAATGAGCCCCTTCCTTTTGATAATTTCTACAGGAGGCAGGTGCTTCTTCCTGACAAAAACAACATAAGAAAAACAGATAGAAAACAGAATTATAACGAAGGTAATAGACATCAATAAAAACTTTGTTTTTGATGATAGTGGCGAAATATCCTGAAGAATTATGTATGAATTTCTGAAGACGGGATCGAGAAACGCGGCCAGGCTGTTGCTGTCTGACTTGCTGAATATTAATGGTATTGCCCCGAAAGCAGAAAGAACCGCGAGAATGACCAACGGTACCAGCATAACTTTTGGTGATTCGTGAATTTCACCGGCGTTGACTTTCTTCCCTCTGGATGATCCTTTGAATATGAGCCAGAAAAGTCGGAAAACATAGGAAGCTGTCATAAAAGATACAATAATTCCAAAAACCCATAAAACAGGGCTTCCGGAAAATGCGGCAGCCAGTATCTCATCCTTCGAAAAGAAGCCTGAGAATGGTGGCACTCCTGAAATAGCAAGCGCTCCGGTTAAGAAAATGAGATAAGTCCATGGTAATTTTTTCTGTAATCCACCCATGTTTCTGATGTCCTGTTCTCCGGAAAGTGAATGTATAATGCTTCCGGCTGCAAGAAAGAGAAGAGCTTTGAAAAATGCATGGGTCATCAGGTGGAACATTGCACCTGCAAATGAACCGACACCAAGGCCGAGAAACATCAGTCCAAGCTGACTGACGGTGGAGTAGGCAAGTACTTTTTTTATATCATTCTGAAAAAGGGCAATTACAGCTGCAACCAACGCAGTTGCAAGGCCAATCGAAGCCACAACTGTCATCGATACGGGAGACAAAGCATAAAGGATATTTGATCGTGCAACCATATAAACACCTGCAGTTACCATTGTTGCCGCATGGATCAGAGCTGATACAGGAGTAGGCCCTGCCATTGCATCAGGCAGCCAGGTGAGGAGTGGTATCTGGGCGCTTTTACCTGTTGCTCCCGCAAAAAGCAGAAGCGTAATGATAGTCACTACTGCGGTTCCAGGAACAAAAGTGGCTGCTTTTAAAAATACAATGTTGTAACTAAGACTTCCGAAAGTGGTAAAGATGAGGAACATACCAAGAAGAAAGCCAAGGTCGCCTATTCTGTTCATTATGAATGCTTTTCGGGCAGCATTATTGTTTTCGTGATTCCTGTTCCAGAATCCGATAAGCAGGTAAGAACAGAACCCCACACCTTCCCATCCGATAAACATAACAGGATAGCTTCCTCCCATCACAAGAAGAAGCATGAAAAATATAAAGAGGTTCATGTAGGAGAAAAACCTGTTATATCCTTCATCTCCATGCATATATCCAATAGAATAAACATGAATAAGTAATCCGACCCCAGTTATGATAAGCATCATTATGGAGGAAAGAGGATCGATCAGAAACTCGATCGGCAGGTTTAAATTTTCTGATTTGATCCAGTCTGAAATAGTTATTGATCCGGCCGGAGCGCCACCGGCCAGATCAAGGAATACTAAAAGCGATAAAATGAAAGATAGAAGTACCATTGCGCTGGCTATCCATCCGCTTATACTTACCGGCAAACGCCTGACATTAAGGCCTGTAATAAGAAAGCCAACCAGAGGGAAAAGAGGTATGAGCCAGACAAGATTCATCATAAAATTCCTTTTTTCACCATTTAAGTTTATTGAGGAAATTAATATCAATACTATGTGTATGCCTGTAAACCATAACAACAAGTGCCAGTCCGACAGCTACTTCGGCTGCGGCAACAATCATCACAAAAAAGACGAATACCTGACCGGCAGGATCATTGTGATATACGGAAAATGCAACAAGAAGAAGGTTTATCGAGTTGAGCATGATCTCTACCGACATAAATATTACCAGGGCATTACGCTTTATAAGTACCCCCGCGACACCTATTACAAAAAGCAGGGAACAAAGCAAAATATAATGCTGGAGCGGTATCATTGTTATGGTCTGATTAATGTCTTGCATATTACTTTTTTAATCACCTGTTTTTTTCCCGAGCATGACGGCTCCAACCATAGCTGACAAAAAAAGTACTCCTGATACTTCAAACGGCAGCCTGAAATCGCTGAAAAGTACTTTCCCAAGGTTTTTAACCAATCCTATCTGCGTTATAACCTGTTCGTGGTTATATGTAAGGTCGAGCTTCTTAGATGCCCCTGTTATTGTCAGGAATAACAGGCCGGCTGCCAAAACTGCTGTTAACCTTATAATATTTGACTTCTTCTGTTCCACTTCAAGGTTAAGGTTAAGAAGCATAACTGTAAACAGGAAGAGAACCATAATAGCTCCGGCATAAACTATAACATTCACTATAGCAATGAATTGAGCATTTAGTAGAATGAAATGGCCGGCTATAGCAAGGAATGCAAGCGTAAGGTAAAGCACACTGTGAATAGGTTTTTTAGACATCAATACCATAACAGATGCAAAAACTGCAAGCACAGAAAAGAAGTAAAAAAGGTATTTTGTCAGCATCATTTGATCAGAGTGTTATTTTTTTACCTGTTATGTCTGTGTCTTTTGTCCTCTTTAAATTTTAATACCCCAGGGGTCAATCTCTTTGAAATGTCAACCCTTTTTGCGGGGTCAGAAGGCTCTGTCAGGCGATCCTTACCGTAAACAAATATATCTCTTTTATAACCCGACTTTACAATTTCCTTTGTCAGAAAGATAGCCTCTTTGGGGCAGGCCTCCTCGCAAAGACCGCAGAAAATGCACCGAAGCATATCAATTTCATAGATACGTGCATATTTTTCCTCACGGTAAAGATTCTCTGCTCCCGGTTTTCTCTCATCGGCAACCATTGTTATTGCTTCTGCCGGACAGGCAAGGGCGCACAATCCGCAGGCAGTGCACCTTTCACGACCTTCATCATCACGCTTCAGTACATGTCGGCCACGATAGATATCTGAAAACTCACGTCTCTTTTCAGGATAGCGGATTGTAGTCTTCTTATTAAAAAAATGCTTCAGGGTGATGGCCATACCACTGATAATTCCCGGCAGGTAAAGTCGTTCTGTCAGAGTCATCTTTTTATTTGAAACAATTTTTGATTTGGTTGTCAGTGGTAACATTATTTTCAACTTTAGTCACTCCAAACTTTAGTCACTCCAAACTTCAGATACTTTAAGAATTCTTATTTGAAAATCAATATACATAATCCGGTAAGTATCATATTCACAACCGCGATGGGGATCATTTTCTTCCATCCAAGATACATCAGCTGGTCATACCTGAAGCGCGGCAATGTCCATCTGATCCACATGTAGAGAAAGCCGAAAAAACTGATTTTCACGAAAAAGGCAATTGTCCCGATAATACCGACAACATTCACGGAAAGAGCCGGGCTGTCCATAAAAGGGAAATTGTATCCCCCGAAATAGAGTGTCGATATCATTGCCGATGAGATAAACATATTAATATATTCGGCAAACAGGTAGAAGCCAAGTTTCATACTGCTGTATTCGGTATGGTATCCGCCAATCAGTTCCGTTTCACATTCCGGCAGATCAAAAGGTGAGCGGTTACATTCAGCATAGGCACAGATAAGAAAGATCAGGAAGCCAAGCGGCTGATACCAGATATTCCAGTTGAACCCATGCTGGGCAGTTACAATATCTTTCAGGCTCAGTGAGCCGGTCATCATCACTATTGCAATGATTGACAGTCCCATAGCCAGCTCATAGCTTATCATTTGTGATGATGCACGGATAGCTCCCAGAAGTGAGAACTTATTGTTCGAAGCCCAACCGCCAATCATGATGCCGTAAACGCCTACTGAAACGACAGCAAATGAATACAATACACCAATGTTGATATCTGTTACCTGGAAGTAGTAATGAGTTCCTTTAATTGTAATCCCCGGCCCCCAGGGAATTATCGCGCTGGTAAGAAGGGCAACCATCATTGTAAGCGATGGTCCAAGAATGTAAAGGAATTTATCAGCTTTGCCTGGCATGAACTCTTCCTTGAAAAAGAGTTTTATCCCGTCAGCAACCGGTTGCAGAATTCCACCGGGACCGGCTCTGTCAGGCCCGTACCTGTCCTGGAAAAAGCCGGCAATCTTCCTCTCGAACAATGTTGAATACATTGCTATCAGAAGGCTGATAAGCAGGATGGTCACTATCAATATGAGCTTAAATATTATCATCTGTTTTTATTCCTGTGCTTTTGTTTTTCCTTCCAGTGGCATTATAATTGATTGTTTTACCATATTTTCGTAATGATTTTGTGAGATTACGAAATGCCGGTCGATCTTTCGTGGCCCGTCGATGGTCCAGTCGGTGATCTTTTTTTTGTCAAATCTACATTCATTGCAGATAAAATCCTCAAGCTCCCCGAACTGGTCTTTTCTTCCGGTAATTCTGTATATCTCATCCCCGAACATCCAGGCAGTTACCTTTCCGGAACACTTCGGACAGTCGCGGTGAGCATTTTTCGGATTCACGAACCAGACTCTGCTCCTGAAGTGGAAAGTCTTGTCGGTCAGGGCTCCTACCGGACATACATCAATGACATTTCCTGAGAAATCATTGTCAACAATATTTTCAACGTATGTTCCTATCTCGGAGGCATCTCCCCTGAAAAGAATTCCGTGCGCTCTTTTATCAGTAAGCTGATCAGCCACATAAACACATCTGTAACAGAGAATGCACCTGGTCATGTGAAGCTTTATCTTGTCGCCGATATCAATCTGGTTGAATTCCCTTCGCTCTTCTTCATATCTTGTTGATTCGAGGCCGTGTGCATAAGTAAGATCCTGAAGGTCACATTCCCCTGCCTGGTCGCATACCGGGCAGTCGAGAGGGTGGTTAATAAGAAGGAATTCAACTATTGCCCTGCGGGTTTCGACCACTTCGGGCGATGTTATATTCTGCACAACCATCCCATCCTGCACAGGTGTACTGCACGATGCTGCAAGCTTCAGGGCTGGTCGTGGATCTGCAGATGAAGTGCTGGTAATTTTAACGAGGCAAGTGCGGCATTTTCCTCCCGATCCTTTAAGTTTTGAATAGTAGCACATTGCAGGAGGGACTATTTTTCCACCTATTTTACGGGCAGCCTGTAAAATTGTTGTTCCTTCCTCCACTTCAACTGAAATATTATCTATTGTAACCTTTAGCATTTTTAATAAGTTTTACACCCGGAATAATTTATTTCAGACTGTACTTTTCACATTGATATACTTTTCAACAGATCCATGATTTTTATTTCTTACGATTTCAGGATTGTCAATATGGAATTCAAATTCACTCCTGAAATGACGTATGGCACTTGCAACAGGCCAGGCTGCAGCATCTCCAAGGGGACAGATCGTATTTCCCTCGATATTTGAGGCGATATTCATAAGGAGGTCAAGATCATGGGGCCTTCCCTCACCTGTTTCTATCCTGTGAAGTACCTTTTCCATCCAGCCAGTTCCCTCCCTGCATGGCGAACATTGCCCGCACGATTCATGATGATAAAACCGGGTAAGGTTCCAGGTATTTCGCACCATACAGGCATCTTCATCATAAACAATAAAACCACCTGAACCGAGCATTGTTCCTGTTTCGAACCCACCCTCGGCAAGAGATTCGTAGGTAAGCAGCCTTGGTGTTCCCTTTGAAGTTCTCAGGATGAGTTCAGCCGGAAGAACAGGAACGGAAGATCCACCGGGGATAACTGCCTTCATCTTTTTATTCTTTCTTATCCCGCCACAATACCTATCGGAAAAAAGAAATTCCTCAACTGCCAGCCCCAGTTCAATTTCATAGACACCCGGTTTGCAAATATTACCGCAGGTTGATATAAGTTTTGTTCCGGTACTTTTTCCGAGGCCTGTCTGAGCATAAGCATCACCACCCATATTTATTATTGGCCCGATGGTTGCCAGTGTCTCAACATTGTTAACAACAGTAGGGGAGCCGTATAATCCTTTTGAAGCCGGGAATGGAGGTTTTAAGCGAGGGTTGCCGCGTTTCCCTTCAAGCGATTCGAGCAGGGCGGTTTCCTCGCCGCAGATATAAGCCCCTGCTCCGGGATGTACGTGAATATCAAGATTATACCCGCTTTCGAGGATATTGTTGCCCAGTAATCCATTTCTATACGACTCTCTCAGAGCTTTGTTGAGAATGCCAATTAAATATTTGAATTCTCCTCTTACATAGATATATGCGGTATTCACACCGAGGGCATAGGCTGAGATGATTATCCCTTCGATGAGCAGATGAGGAAGATGTTCCATCAGGTACCTGTCCTTGAATGTTCCGGGTTCACTTTCGTCGGCATTACAGACGAGGCATTTTGGTTTTGATGATTTTTTATCGAGAAAACTCCATTTCATTCCTGTGGGAAAGCCGGCTCCGCCACGGCCCCGGAGGCCCGATTTTTTTACTTCGGCGATAACATTATCGGGTGAAAGCTCTTTAAGTGCCTTCACAAGAGAATTGTAACCCCCCACGCTCTTGTAAACGTCGAAGGTTTCTATCGCGGGAACAGCAACATGTTCTAAAAGAATTTGTTTGTCCATCGCGAACCCTCCTGTTTATCCTTATCTGCGCTTTTTCTCAGATCGTCAATAATCATATCTGTTTTTACTTCTGTCAGAAATTCATAAAATTCAGTATTAATCTGCATTGCAGGTGCATATCCGCAGGCACCCAAACACTCTACTTCCCTGAGGGTGAATAATCCGTCAGCTGTTGTTTCCCCATCGCCTATGCTTAACTTTTTCTGAATATATTCCGATATTTTTTCTCCGCCACATATTGCACATGGTCCTGTCCGGCATACTTCAATAACATATTTACCTGTTTTTTCGAGGTAGAACTGAGTGTAAAAGGTTGCAACTTCATAAACTTCGATCGGCTGGATTTCAATGAGGCCGGCAACATAATTCATCACATCAACACTAAGAAAACCATCCAGCTCCTCCTGTGCAATATGTAATACCGGCAGCAGGGCAGATTTACGATGCTCATCGGGATACCTGCCAATTATCTCTTTGACTTTATGAAGGGTCGCAGCAGTGAATTCAACCTTCCGGTTTTCTTTGCGGTATTGTTTATGATCTACCTTAAAGTCAGACATTTAATTCAACTTATATCAATTTATTTCTTTTCTTACGCATCCAGTTCCCCGGCAATTACGTTCATGCTGCTCATTGTAAGTATGGCATCGGAGAGGACACTCCCCTTGATCATCTCAGGAAAAGCCTGATAGTAAATAAAGCCAGGCCTTCTGAAGTGAAGACGGTAAGGTGTTCTTCCTCCATCGCTCACAAGGTAAAATCCGAGTTCGCCATTTCCTCCTTCCACGGCATGATATACCTCCCCGGCGGGAATACCGATTTCACCCATTACAATTTTGAAATGGTAGATAAGCGCTTCCATCTTACTATAAACATCCTCTTTCGGAGGGAGAAATATCTCTGGTACATCAACATGATGGTTACCTTCCGGCATATTGTCGAGGGCATTTTTAACCAGCTTAATGCTCTGCCACAACTCTTCCTGCCGAACACAAAATCTGTCGTAAGTGTCTCCCTGTGTTCCAACAGGAATTACAAAATCAAAATCATCGTATGAAGAATACGGATTCATTACTCTTACATCATAATCGACACCTGCTGCACGAAGATTTGGACCTGTGAAACCATAGTTCAGAGCCCTTTCGGCAGTTATCCCCCCAACCTTTATTGTACGGTCCATGAAGATCCGGTTTCTCATCAGGAGTTTTTCAAATTCCTTCAGCACCTTAGGAAGCCTTATTAACAACTCCCTCATTTTCTTAATGGCAAGAGGAGTGAATTCTCTTTCAAATCCTCCGATCCGTCCCATATTGGTTGTAAGGCGTGCCCCGCACATCTCTTCATAAATTTCATAAATCGCCTCCCTTTCCTGGAAAACGTAGGTAAACCCGGTAAGAGCCCCGCTGTCAACACCAATAACACTGTTGCAGATAAGATGATCGGAAATACGCGCAAGCTCCATTATTATTATACGCATATAGTCAATCTTCTTATTGGTTATGATACCGAGGAGTTTTTCAACTGTCATATCCCAGCCCAAGTTATTTATTGGGGATGAGCAATAATTCATTCTGTCAGTCAGTGGTTTAATCTGGTAGTAAGGTCTGTGTTCGGCAATTTTTTCAAATGCACGGTGAATATAACCAACAGTCTGCTCGGCGTCAATAATTATCTCGCCGTCCATTGTCAGGATATTTTGGAAAATACCATGTGTTGCAGGATGCGTCGGGCCAAGGTTAAGTGTTGTATAGACCTTATTGGTATCTTCAGGATGTATGATAATATGCGGATCGTTAACTGACATTCTGTGTAATAAATTATCTTCCAAAAAAGCGGTCGTCCTTATCCTCGCGGGTCGGATCCTCCAGTGGATATTCCTTTCTCATAGGGAAAAAATCGAGATATTCAACATTCAGGATCCGTTTCAGGTTTGGATGACCGATAAATATTATCCCGTAAAAATCGTAGGTCTCTCTTTCCATCCAGTTTGCTGAACTGAAAAGTGGTGAGACCGTTGCAACGGAAGGATTTATGAGGGATACGAAAGTTTTAATTCTTATCCGTCTGTTTTCCCTGAGGTTATGCAGGTGATAAATAATACCAAGTGGCAGCTCATTTTCGGGATAATGGATCCCGCAGATATCTGTAAGAAAATCATAGCCGGCATCATGGTCATCTTTCAGAAACTCAATTGTGCTGAAAAGAGATTCACTACTGACAATAACAGATGGGATGTCGCCTGAGGTATTGGTTGAGATAACCGCTGTCCCAAATTTTTCTTTTAATTTTGTCAAGATGCCGCAAGTATCTTCCATCTTCTTAATAAGTTATCTGATTCCGTATTTTTCAAGTAGCTCACGGTATTCCGGAGAATATCTTCGTCGGAGTGGTTCAGCTGCCACAAGATCCTGTACCATCATGAAACCATCGATAATCTGTTCCGGACGGGGTGGGCACCCGGGTACATAGACATCAACGGGGACAACCCTGTCGATACCCTGAAGCACGCTGTAAGTGTCAAAAATACCGCCACTCGATGCACAGGCGCCAACTGCAATGACCCATCTCGGTTCAGCCATCTGCTCATAGATCTGATGCACTATTGGCCCCATTTTTTTTGCAATGGTTCCCATAACCATCAGAAGATCAGCCTGACGTGGAGAAAAACTTAGCCTCTCAGATCCAAACCTTCCAAGGTCGTAATGTGCTCCCATGGTTGCCATGAATTCTATCCCGCAACAGGAAGTAGCAAAAGGAAGAGGCCAGATTGAATTACTGCGGGCCAGACCTACAACTTTGTCAAGCCTGGTGGCAAACATACCAGGAGAAGAATAACCTTCAGGCGGCTCTGCTACATTATATGGTACTTTATGGTTTTGCATAAAAATACTTTATTATTTTTCAAAATGACTCAGCCTTACCTGTTCACTGCTCACTGTTCACTCCTCACTCCTCTTCCTAGTCCCATTCAAACGCTCCCTTCTTAGTGATATAGTAAAAGCCAAACATGAAAAGAGCAAGGAATATCATCATATCGCCGAAACCGCTCCAGTCCATCTCTTTGAAATTTACGGCCCACGGATATAAAAAAATAACTTCAACATCAAAGAGAACGAAAAGAATCGCAATAAGAAAATAGCGCACTGTGAATGGAAATCTTGCATTACCTTTTATCTCTATACCACATTCAAAATTTTCATCCTTGTGTTGAGTCCTTATCCTTTTCCTCTTACTTCCCATGAAGTGGGTTGCAAACATTACCACGCCGACAAAAGTCAGGGCAACAATGCTTTGCAGCAGAATTGGCAGATAATCTGAAGGGGTGAAAACTTTTTCCATATATTATTTTCAAAACATAATCAATAATACTAATAATTTTCAGATATATCTCTATGCCGGCTTTACACTCTCGGGGAAACTGTGTTAATTAATTCACAGAAGACTATTAAAAACCACTACTGTCCGGTTAAATATTAAAAAAACTACTGAAACCCTTTATTTTATTACGTCCCTACAGGACATCTTAATTCATG